>NZ_JBRRDW010000004.1:0-157116 GCF_056759895.1 Stenotrophomonas sp. STEN038 | reverse complement strand
CCCTCCACCCCACAATAAACCCCCCCCCCGTGGCTCGGCCGCCCAGGGGGGGGCTGGGGGCCTTCACGCCCGGCCGGCCGGTTGTCTGGGCCGGCCTCCGCCCGCGAAGCTGGCGATGCCGAGATCACCTACCAGCCGGCAATCTGACAAATCTGCGGCTTCGCAGCTGACGCCGCTCCCACAAATTCCAAGAAACCGACAAACACGGGTCTGAAGCCCTGCAGGCAAGGCGCTGCCGAGCATGGCTCGGCACTACCGCTTCGCGATCAGGCGAAGATCGCCTCGATCTGCTGCCAGGCGCCCTCTTCCACCCGCGCCAGCACGTCCAGCGCGCGCAGGTTCTCTTCCAGCTGCGACACCCGGCTCGCACCCAGGATCACGCTGGACACCTGCGGGTTGCGCAGGCACCAGGCAATAGCCAGCTGCGCCGGCGATTCGCCCAGCTGCGCTGCCAAGGCAGTGAAACGCCGCACCTTGCCCAGCCGATCATCGCCCGGCTCGCCCAGCACCGATGCCTGCAGCCAGCCCAGCGAGGACTGGCCCAGACGCGAATCATCGGCAATCCCATCGTTGTACTTGCCGGTCAGCAGGCCCGAGGCCAGCGGCGACCAGATCGTGGTGCCCAAACCGGCATCGGCATACAACGGCGCGTACTCCTGCTCCACACGGGCGCGGTGCAGCAGGTTGTACTGCGGCTGCTCCATGCTCGGCGCATACAGATGGTTGGCGCGGGCAAAGGCAACGGCCTCGGCAATCTGTGCGCCCGACCACTCCGAGGTGCCCCAGTACAGCACCTTGCCCTGGCGGATCAGGGTGTCCATTGCCAGCACGGTTTCGCTGATCGGCGTCTCCGCATCCGGGCGGTGGCAGTAGTACAGGTCCAGATAGTCCACCCGCAGGCGCTTGAGCGCGGCGTGGCAGGCATCGGTGACGTGTTTGCGCGACAGCCCGCGCTGGGTCGGCGCCGGCTCCTCGGCTGAGCCGAAGAACACCTTGGACGACACGCAATAACCATCACGCGGCAGCCGCAGGTCGGCGATCACGTCGCCCATCACCTCCTCGGCGCGGCCCTTGGCATAGCCCTCGGCGTTGTCGAAGAAATTGACGCCGTTGTCCCAGGCGCAGGCGATCAGGTTGCGTGACTCGTCGCGCCCGATCTGGCTGCCAAAGGTTACCCAGGCACCAAATGACAGTGCGGACAGCTGCAGGCCGGACGACCCGAGACGACGGTATTGCATGGCTGGCTCCAACGTAAGACGGTGCGCAGGATTCGCGCAGACAGGCCGCAAGTGTAACCCCGGCTGCGCAGCAGACCGCCCCACAGACCTTGCCGATACCGGCGCAATCCCAGCAATTGCCGACTTATGCCAGAGATATTCTTGCCCGGCATCAGCCGCTGCTCTAGGCTTGCGTCTTTTGCGGGCACGCCCGGGGATTACTCATGTTCGAAGGTTTGGGCAGAATCGGCTTCGGCCTGTTCGGCCTGGCGGTGCTTTTGGGCATCACCTGGCTGTTCTCCAATAACAAGAAAGCCGTTGACTGGAAGCTGGTTGCCACCGGCATCTCCCTGCAGATCGCGTTTGCGGCGCTGGTGCTGCTGGTTCCGGGCGGCCGCGATGTGTTCGATTGGCTGGGCAAGGGTTTCGTCAAAATCCTGAGCTTCGTCAATGAAGGCTCGAATTTCATCTTCGGCAGCCTGATGGATGTGCCCAAGTACGGCTTCATCTTCGCCTTCCAGGTGCTGCCGACCATCATCTTCTTCTCGGCGCTGATGGGCGTGATGTACCACCTGGGCGTGATGCAGGCCATCGTGCGGGTCATGGCTGCGGCCATCACCAAGGTGATGCGCGTGTCCGGCGCGGAAACCACCAGCGTCTGCGCCAGCGTCTTCATCGGCCAGACCGAGGCGCCGCTGACCGTGCGCCCGTACATCTCCAAGATGACCCAGTCCGAGCTGATCACCATGATGATCGGCGGCATGGCGCATATCGCTGGCGGCGTGCTGGCTGCCTACGTCGGCATGCTCGGCGGTGGCGACCCGGCCTCGCAGGCCTTCTACGCCAAGCATCTGCTGGCCGCCTCGATCATGGCCGCACCGGCCACGCTGGTGGTCGCCAAGCTGCTGGTGCCAGAAACCGGTACCCCGCTGACCCGCGGCACGGTCAAGATGGAAGTGGAAAAGACCTCCTCCAACATCATCGACGCCGCCGCCGCCGGCGCTGGCGATGGTCTGCGCCTGGCCCTGAACATCGGCGCCATGCTGCTGGCCTTCATCGCCCTGATCGCCCTGCTCAATGCGCCACTGACCTGGATCGGCGACGTCACCGGCCTGGCCGCCGCCATCGGCAAGCCGACCAATCTGGCAACCATCTTCGGCTACGTGCTGGCCCCGATCGCCTGGGTGATCGGCACGCCGTGGGCTGACGCCACCACCGTGGGTTCGCTGATTGGCCAGAAGGTCGTGATCAACGAATTTGTCGCCTACATGGACCTGTCGCAGATCATCCAGGGCAACGTTCCTGGCACCACCTTGAGCGAAGAAGGCCGCCTGATCGCGACCTACGCCCTGTGCGGCTTCGCCAACTTCAGCTCGATCGCCATTCAGATCGGCGGCATTGGCGGGCTGGCCCCGGACCGTCGCCAGGATCTGGCCAAGTTCGGCCTGCGTGCGGTTCTGGGCGGCACCATTGCCACCTTGATGACCGCCACCATTGCCGGCGTGCTGACCCACTTCAGTTGATTCAATCCAGCTGATCCGGCCCGGCCGCCGCAAGGAGGCCGAGTCAGATGGCCAAGCCATCGCAGCTGCTGTTTCATCGCCACCTTAGAGACGTAGATTCCATGAGTTCTGTAGTCGTTGCCGGTTCCTTCAATGTCGATCACGTCTGGCGCTGCGATACCCTGCCCGCGCCGGGAGCGACCATCGCTGGCCGTTACAGCACAGGCCCCGGTGGCAAGGGCTTCAACCAGACCGTCGCCGCTCGTCGCGCCGGTGCCGACACCAGCTTCGTCTGCGCCCTCGGTGCGGATGCTGGCGGCGACCTCGCCCGCCAGCTGGCCAGTGCCGACGGCATCGCGCTGGTGGCCGAAGCCACTGCCGAACCAACCGGTACCGCTGGCATCTACGTCGACGGCCGCGGCCGCAACTCGATCGTGATTGGCGCCGGTGCCAATGCCTCGCTGAGCACCGACTTCGTCGCCGCCAACGCCGCCCTGATCAGCGGCGCCAAGGTACTGCTGGCCCAGCTAGAGTCGCCGGTGGAAACCATCGAAGCCGCGCTGGCGCAGGCCCGCGAGGCCGGCGTGCTGACCATGCTCAATGCCGCCCCGGCCAATGCCCCGTCCACCATCAGCCTGCTCAAGCTGGCCGACGTGTTGACCCCGAACGAAACCGAGTTTGCCGCCCTGCTCAGCCGTCACGTCGGCGAACGCATCGAGGCCGACGACGTGGCAGCGCTGGACGGTGCCAGCCTGCACGCCCTGTGCCGCAAGCTGTCCGGCAACACCGTGGTGGTGACGCTGGGTGCGGTCGGCGTATTTGTCTCGCACGATGAAGACAAGCTGCGCAGCGACAGCCAGCCGTACTACCGCGTGCCGGCCGAGTCGGTACAGGTGGTCGACACCACCGGTGCCGGCGATGCCTTCAACGGCGCCCTTGCCGCCTCGCTGGCACAGGCACCAGAAGCTGCGTTCATCAAGCATGTGCGTTTCGCCAACCAGTACGCCGCCCGTTCCACCGAGAACGAAGGTGCCGCACTGGCGATGCCGCGGATGACGCCGGCCGACGTTTGAGGCAACCGCTGTATCCCTCCCTTGCGCAGCAGGGGAGGGTTGGGGACGGGTAGGCTCTTGGGCCTTTCAAGCACTCGCGGCTTCGCCGCCTTTGCTCCCTCCCTTTGCCGTAGGCAAGGGGAGGGTTGGGGAGGGGCTGGCTCTTAAGCCTTTCACGCATTGCCAGCTTCGCGGCTCACGCCGCTCCTACAGCCGGGGTTCCAGCCGGCGCCTTACAATACCGTTCATGCAGATCGGCCCCTACACCATTGCGCCCAATGTGGTGCTCGCGCCCATGGCCGGCGTTACCGACAAGCCATTCCGCCAGCTGTGCAAACGGCTCGGTGCGGGTCTGGCCGCCTCGGAAATGACCATCAGCGACCCGCGCTTCTGGACCACCCGCAAGTCCATCCATCGCATGGACCATGCCGGTGAACCGGCGCCGATCAGCGTGCAGATCGCTGGCACCGAGCCGCAGCAATTGGCCGAGGCGGCGCGTTACAACGTCGACCACGGCGCGCAGATCATCGACATCAACATGGGCTGCCCGGCCAAGAAAGTCTGCAACGCCTGGGCCGGCTCGGCGCTGATGCGTGACGAGGCCTTGGTCGCCCGGATTCTCGAAGCGGTGGTCAATGCCGTCGATGTGCCGGTCACGTTGAAGATCCGCACCGGCTGGTGTGCTGAGGTGCGTAACGCGCCGACCATCGCCCGTATCGCCGAAGACAGCGGCATCGCCGCGCTGGCCATCCATGGCCGCACCCGCGACCAGCATTACACCGGCGTGGCCGAGTACGAGACCATCGCCGCGATCAAGGCGATGTTGAAGATCCCGGTGCTGGCCAATGGCGATGTGGATTCGCCGCGCAAGGCCGAGCAGGTACTCAAGCTCACTGGTGCCGATGCGGTGATGGTCGGGCGCGCCGCGCAGGGCCGGCCGTGGATCTTCCGCGAGATCGCGCATTACCTGGCCACCGGCGAGGAACTGCCGCCGCCATCGGTACAGGAGGTCCGCGACATCCTGCTCGGTCATCTCAACGATCTGCATGCGTTCTACGGCGAGCCGCAAGGCGTGCGCATCGCCCGCAAGCACTTGGGCTGGTATGCGAAGGATCGCCCGGAGAATGCCGCGTTCCGTGCGGTGGTCAACGCTGCGGAGACCGCCGATGCGCAGATCCAGCTGACCCGTGATTATTTTGATGCGCTGGTAGCCGGCGAAGCAGCGTCAATGTAGAGCCGAGCCATGCTCGGCTGGGGTATTACCGGCGATCCGTCCGATTGTGCACGAAGACCCTGTAGAGCCGAGCCGTGCTCGGCTGGGGCGTTACAGGCGATCTGTCAGATTGTGCATGGAGCCTCTGCCGAGCATGGCTCGGCACTACAGGTAAAAAAAAGGCCCACCAGCTTGCACTGGTGGGCCCGTTCGACTGTCAGCGGTGCGCGGGGGAGAGAACCGCACCGCTCGAAATCAGCCGAACACTTTGATCAGGCAAATACCTTGAAGCGTGCTTCGTCTTCCATGAAGGTCTTTTCGCCGAAGGGAGCTTCATTCGAGCCGAACGGCATCTGTGCACGCAACTGCCAGTTGCCGTGCACGCCCCAGTGCGCACGCACCACGTCGTCCACCAGCGGGTTGTAATGCTGCAGGCTGGCACCGACGCCTGCGTCAGCCAGCGCGGTCCACACCGCGAACTGGGCCATACCGTTGGACTGCTCGGCCCAGACCGGGAAGTTGTCGGCATACAGGGCGAACTGCTCCTGCAGGCCCTTCACCACGTCGGTATCGACGAAGTACAGCACCGTGCCGGCACCTGCGGCGAAGCTGTTGAGCTTGGCTTCGGTAGCGGCAAAGCCATCAGCCGGTACGATCTTGCGCAGTTCTTCCTTGGTCAGCTCCCAGAACTTCTGGCTGTGGTCACCGAACAGGATCAGCGCGCGCGAGGACTGCGCATTGAAGGCCGACGGCGCTTCACGCATGGCCTGCTTGATCAGCTGGGTGGTGTCGTCCTGGCTGATCGGCAGCTGCTTGCCGAGGGCGTACTGGGAACGGCGCTTCTTGTACAGGGAGATGACTTGGCTGTTCATGATCGTTTCCTGAGGGGAAAGCAGGCCCGCAACACCGCTGGCCTTTGCTTGATGGCGCCCATTGTATTTGCCATCAAAATTAGAACAATTACTTAAAAACCAATAATTCGTTTCATTTTCAGAACAAATGCGGTTTTCGCTTTTTCGGCCCTGGAGAGCCCGCTCCAAGCTCTCACCAAAGCCTGATTCCAAATCAGCGAATTCTCAGAACCAATGGCTATCAGCGCCCCATGGCCGCAAACCCGCGCCACGCCGACATTGCCAGCGGCACCGCAATGCTGGGTTCCGTTATGCATGCGCTGCGGTAACACCGGCTGGCGATACTGGGCGGATCACTGCACGACGCTGTTTTCATGACTCTCAACGACTTCCCCTACCTGCATGGCTTCTCCGCAAACGAACAGGAGCGGCTGCGCAAGCAGGCACGCCTGTTTGAACCGGCGATCTTCCATGACATCGACTTCCGCAACTCCCGCCACATCCTCGAAGTAGGCAGCGGTGTCGGTGCGCAGAGCGAGATCCTGCTGCGCCGCTTTCCCGAGTTGCGGGTCACCGGCATCGACCTCAACGAGCGCCAGCTGGCTGCCGCCAACGCGCATCTGGCACAGATGCCGTGGTTGCAGGAGCGCGTCGAGTTTCAGCGCGCCAATGCCACCGACCTGCCGTTCGAACCGCGCAGCTTCGACGGCGCCTTCCTGTGCTGGGTGCTGGAGCACGTGCCCTCGCCCGCGCGCGCGCTGGCCGAAGTGCGGCGGGTGCTGAGCCCGGGCTCGCCGGTGTTCGTCACCGAGGTAATGAATGCCTCGTTCCTGCTCGATCCCTACTCGCCCAACCTGTGGCGCTACTGGATGGCGTTCAACGATTTCCAGATCGACAGCGGGGGCGACCCGTTCGTCGGTGCCAAGCTCGGCAACCTGCTGCTGGCCGGTGGTTTCCGCGATGTGCAGACGCAGACCAAGACCGTGCACCTGGACAACCGCGAACCAGCACGGCGCAAGGTGATGTTCGCGCTGTGGGAAGAGTTGCTGCTGTCGGCCGCCGAGCAGTTGCTGGAGGCCGGCAAGGTCGACCAGGCTACGGTGGATGGCATGCGCGCCGAGTTCACCCAGGTGCAGAACGACCCCAATGCGGTGTTCTTCTATTCCTTCGTGCAGGCCCGCGCCACGGTCTATTGAGTTGCGGCGGCGCCGGTGGCAACCGGTGCCCGCCAGATGCGCTGCCACATCAGCGCCAAACGCTGTTTCAGCACATCACGATTGCCGGCCTGCCGATAGGCCGGCATCACCTGCCGTGGCGGCATCGCCTGCCACTGGCCATCGCGTTCGCTGGCAACAGCGAAGTTGAAGTTGTAATCCGGCTCCAGGCCCATGCGCAGATCGCTGAGCACCAGTTCGCCATCGACGACCTGGGCTCGCATGAAGCCATGGTTGAACCAGTTCAAGCGCTGCACCGCCGGCACATCGGCGGCTTGCCGCAACGCCTGCACATTCGACGGATAGCCCTCGAACTGCATCGGCCCGTGATCAGCCCACAGCGAGCGATCACCGACCACATAGCCCTGCGGCGTCATCGCCACCACCCGCCACAGCAAGGTGTTGAACGGCATCGGCACCGAGAAACGCGGCGCATCGGCCAGGCCCATATGCGCCAGTGACTGCGCGGCCACTCGGTCCACCTGCGCCTTGGCTACCAACGACCAGCCCAGATAACCGCTGCTCAACACCAGGCCCGCCACCAGCGCGCGTTGCGCCAAGGGCCGAGCGCATGCGAACCAGGCAATGCCGCAGCCAATCAGCAGCCAGATGGTATACAGCGGGTCGATGATGAAGACGCTGGACCACATGGTCGGTGGCGGCGTCAGCGGCCACCACAGTTGCGTGCCGTAAACGGTGAAGGCATCCAGCAGCGGATGCGTCACCAAGGCGAGCACCATCGCCCACCACCAGCGTACTGGCGCCTGGGCAACCCGGCCATGTCCGAAGCGCTTGTACAACCACCAGATCAAGCTGCCCAGCAAAGGCAGCACGAACAGCGAATGGCTGAAGCTGCGGTGCACCGTCATCAGGCTCACCGGGTTGTCGGTGAAGGCCATTATCGCCAAGCCGTCCAGATCCGGCAGCGTGGCCAACGCAGCGCCAGCAAGCAAGGCGGCGCGCCGATGCGCGGCGGGGGTGATGGCGGCGGCGATGGCGCCACCGAGAACGATCTGACTGAGGGAATCCATGCGCCGATGCTAGCAGCCAACGCTGCGCTCAGCGCTGCCGCTTGCCATGCAGTCGCCACAGCATCAGGCCGCCGTACAGCAGCGCCAGCAACAGCAGGTTGAGCAGCTCGCCAGCTATCTCCGGCAAGCGCGCACCCAACTGCTGGGTGCGGACGATGGCATTGATGCCGGCCGTGGTCGGCAACAGCTTGGCCAACGCCACCAGGGTCGGCGGTGAGGCGATGGTCGGCCACGACAGGTTGGACAGGAAGAACAACGGGATCGACACCGCGGTGACGTACTGGAACGCACGCTCGCGAGTATCGAAGAAGCTGGCAATGAACATCCCGAACGGCACCGTCGCCAGCGCGAACAGCAGCACCGCCAACAACATTCCCGGGATATTGCCGCCGCGCGGGTAGTCCTGCGCCCAGGCAGTGAAGCCGACGTAGTACAGCAGCCCGCACACCGCCACCACAACGAATGCAAAGGCCATGCCCGACAAGGTCGGCAGGTCGAACTGCAATCGCCTGCCCAGCTGCGCGCGGCGGCTGCCCAGCAGTACACCGATGCCGAGCAGCAGGGTCTGGTGCACGATCAATTCCGATACGCCGGGCACCACGCTGCTGCCATAGCCTTCGCGGGTGTTGTACAGCGGCCGCTGCACCAGTTGCAGCGGCGCTGCCTGCGGCGCGCCCATGAACGCCGTCTGGCGCACCGCCTGCTGGCGACCAAAGCCGGTGATGCCCTCGGCCAGCCCGTTGAGAATGGTGCTGGCCCGGCTCAGGTAGGCACCGTTGCCCAGCAACACCAGTTGACCGCTGCCGCCACGCAGGATGTCACGCTCCAGCCGCTGCGGGATCAGCACGATGCCATCCACCTCGCCGCGCAGCAGTTGCTGTTTGGCCTGGGCCAGATCCGGCGGCTGGCTGACCACCCGCACCGCGAGCAGTGCGTCCACATGCCGGATCAGCTCGCGGCTGCTGGCGCTGTGATCCGCATCCACCACCGCGATCGGCAGGTCACTGGCGACCTGGTGGCGATACGCCGCCGGGTAGAAGAACGAGTACAGCAGCACCGCGCCTATCATCACCGCGCGCGCCGCCGGGTCGGCGAACATTGCCTGCAAGGTGATGCGGAAGCTGGTCACGAAGCCGCTCATGCGCGTGCCTGCTGGCGGGCCGCACGCAGCAGCAGGCTGGCCCCCAGCCCACCGGCCACCACGCTCATCACCAGCAGTACCGTCAGTGGCCGCAGCGATATCTGCCAAGACGCGCCCATGAACAACTGCTGCATCTGCACCTGCACATAGGCGGTGAGCGGCAGCAACAGGTTCCAGACACGGGTGAACAACGGTGCCTCGATCACCGGGAAGGTGGCACCGGAGAACGCCAACGCCGTACCAATCGTCAGACCCACCGCCGACAAGCCCGTGCAGGTGTCGCGGGTCACGGCAATGAACAGCAGCGCGAAACTGCAGCAGGCCAGATAGAACAGCGGCTGCGCCAGCAGCATCAGCCACAGACTGCCGGCCATGCCGTCACCGCGCACATAGGCCAGATACAGCACGCCAAGCGCGCCATACAGCGAGAACAGCGCGACATACGGAAACAGCTTGCCGGCCATCGCCGCCCACGGCCGTTGCTGCAACCAGCCGCCGA
Organism: Stenotrophomonas sp. STEN038; assembly: GCF_056759895.1. Taxonomy (NCBI): domain Bacteria; kingdom Pseudomonadati; phylum Pseudomonadota; class Gammaproteobacteria; order Lysobacterales; family Lysobacteraceae; genus Stenotrophomonas; species Stenotrophomonas sp. STEN038. The sequence goes on along the minus strand of NZ_JBRRDW010000004.1, from coordinate 147,396 downwards.
GCAGACCATCGCGCTGCTCGCGCCCAAACGCGGCACCGGCTGCGAGCGCGGCCAGCAGGGACAGCATGGCCGGGAAGATCAGCGGCAGCAGGAACAATTCATAGCTGCGCGCCGGGTTGTACAGCACCGTCGCCTGCACCGTCACCGGCGGCCCACGCAGTTTTGCCGGGCCAACCTGCAGCGCGATCTGCTCCTTGAGCATGCGCGCGTTGTAGGCGCTCACCGCGTCGCCGATATCGCGCCCGGCAGACTGCCCGGTCGCCATGTAGGTGGCGTTGTAGAAGGCGTAGACCGGCACGGCTTCGCCACGCAGCGCGCGCCGGCTCAGGTCGCGCGGCACCAGCACGATGGCAAACACTTCCAGCGCCCGCAGCTGCGCCTGCGCCTGCTGCAGCGACGCCGGTTGGCTTGCCACCCGCACGCCGGGGCTGTCATCGATGGCGCGTGCCAGGCCACGGCTGGTCGGGCTGTGGTCCAGATCAACCAAGGCGATCGGTACCTGCCGCAGCACCGAGCCGGAGAACAACCACATCATCAGCGCCATCAACAGCACTGGCAGCAGCGTCACCAGAGCCAGCTCCCAGCGGTCGCTGCGCCAGTGCTGCAACTCGCGCCGCAGCGAGGCGGCGAAGGCCTTGCCCGGTGTCAGTCCTGCGGCCATGCAAACAGCACGCTCATGCCCGGCCGGAATCCTTCGATCGGCTGCTGCGGCCGCGCCCGCACCTCAAAGCTGCGCACGTCATAGCCGGATGACTGCCGCGTGCTGCGCCAGGTGGCGTAGTCACCGGCCGGGTTGATGAAATACACCTCGAACGCTGCACTGCGGTCCTGCAGGGCCGGAATCGTGCCCTGCAGGCGGGCGCCTGGCTTGAGTCCGTTCATCTGGTCCTCGCGCAGGTTCAATGCCACCCACAAGTGATCGATGTCGACCAGGGTGAAAACCGGATAGCCGGCCGGCACCAGCTCGCCGATATCGGCCATGCGCTTGCCGACCTCGCCGGCCAGCGGCGCGCGGCCCTGGGTTTCCTGGCGGGCCGCATCCACCTCGGCCTTGGCACCCTCGGCCTGCCGCACCTGTGCCAGTGCCGCGTCCTTGTCCTGCACCCGTGCACCGGCAAGGGCAAGGTCGTACTGCGCGCGGGCAGCGCGGGTCAGTTCGTTGGCACTGCGCGCCTGCGCCTGTGCTTCGTCGCGCTTCTGCCGGCTTACCACGCCCTCGGCGTAGAGATTGTCGAGCCTGCGGAAGGTACTGGTCGCCAGTTCGGCGCCGGCCTGTGCGCGCTTCCAGTTGGCTTCGGCGGCGCGGATATCCTCGCTGCGTGCGCCCTCCTCGGCCTTGGATGCCATCGCCGCAGCCGCAGCCACCACCGCGTCGGCCTGGCGCTCCTTGGCGGCGACTTCAGGGCTATCGAGATCGAACAGCACCTGCCCGGCCTTGACCCGATCGCCTTCGCGCACATGCAACTGCTGCAGGCGCGCGGTGACCTTGGCGGCGACGTTGACGTTGTCGGCATCGGCCATGCCCTGCACCTGGTCCGGCGGGCTGCGCAGGCCCAGCCACAGACCGACCGCCACCAGCACCAGCAGCACCACGCCGGCAATCAGGAATACGCGGCGTTGCCGCGGACTGGTCTCCACCTGCAGCGAATCGCTCATTCCAGCACCTTGTCCGCGCGTTGGCGGTAGTCGTCAAAACGTTGCAGCTGTCCGCTCACTTCCAGCAGCTGCGCCAGCGCCACGTCGAATTGATAGGCGGCCTGTGCACGTTCCACCTGCGCCCCCCCCAGGCCGAGCCGCGCGTCGATCACATCCAGCGAGGTGGACTGGCCTTCACGGAACGACAGCTCCTGCAGGCGCAGGTTTTCCTGCGCCTGGGCGATGCTGCTGTCCAGCAGCTGGAACTGCACGCGGGCGGTCTCCAGCTCGTTCCAGGCCTTGCCGACGCCAAGCTGCAACTGGTTCTCCACTTCGCTCAGCCCCGATTGCGCCTGCTCCAGCTGCGCGCGCGCCGCGCTGACCTGCAGCGGCCGCGCCGTCGGCGACAGGAAGGTGTAGCGCAGGCCGATACCGAAGGCCCAGTCGGCGTCGGTCAACAACGCATCGCGACGGCGCAGGTCGTACTGGCCGAACAGATAGATCTGCGGCTTGAGCTTGGCCTGCTGCGCACGCACGCCCTGCTCGGCCTGCGCAGTCAGCGCGCGCAGCCGGCCAACCTGCGGATGCCGCTGCTGGGCGCTGCGCTCGAACTCCTCACGCGCACCGACCGGGCCATTGATCACGAACAGCGGCGACGTAGTCGCAACCGTGCCGCCGCTACGCAGCAAGGTGGCCAAGGCCTGCTGCAGGGTGGACAGGTCGTTGACGGCCTTCTGGTATTCGCGTTCGGCCTTGTCACGCGCGACGTTGGCCTGCAAACGCTGCGCCTTGGTGGCGAAGCCCTCGCGCTCGAGTTTCTGTGCATCCTCAAGATGCCGCTGCAAACCATCACGTACATCACGGCGCACCTGCACCGCCTGCTCGGCCAACTGCTGGCCGAAGTAGGCCTGCACCAACTGCAACGACAACGACTGTCGCTGCAGTTCGCGATCGGCCTGGGCCAGTTCGCTGGCCGCTTGTGCAGCTCCTTGCGCAGCGGGAATCAAGCCACCGCTGTACAAGGGCACGCTGGCAGTAACAATTGGACGCGTGCGCCAGTCACGCTCGCCGAACTCCAGCGGCGACTCGATGCCGAATGCCTCGGCCACCGGCGCCAGTGAACCCAGCGGCAGGTTCAAGGTCTTCTGGAACTGCATGCGGCGCACGTCGGCGGTGATTTCCGGCAGCCGCAGGTAGCGGCTGGCATCCTGCAGGTCCAGCTTGTTGCGCACGCCGGCATCGGCGGCGGCCAGCGCGTCGGACACCTGCTCCAGGCGCTGCCGCGCCTGCTCGTAACTCAAGGCAGGCACCACCTCTGCCGCCACTGCCGGCGGTGCCAGCAGCATCCACAGCACACACAACCCTATCGCGACCGATGCTGGTTGCTTGCCTGCCACCCCGATACTCCCTGCTCGTTGGCTGGGCCCAGCATAGCCGCCCAACGGGTGAGGAAGAAGTCAGCCGGGCGATCAGGCCGCCTGCGCCTGCCGCAGGCTTCCCGGCAAACAGACCAGGCTGCGGCCGGAATGATCGAGCAGACGCAGGCTGCCATCCGGGTCTTCGGCCAGCGCGGTCAGGCTTTCCACCCAGTCGCCGTCGTTGGCGTAGACCAGGCCATCGCGCTCGACCAGCGCCGCGCGGTGGATGTGGCCGCAGATGATGCCGTCCAGCCCGCGCCGGCGCACGTCGGCCAACCCGGCCTGCACGAAGCGCTCGATATAGCGCTCGGCTGCGCCGCTCTGCCGCTTGAGGAATTCCGACAGCGACCAGTAGCGCAGGCCAAGCCTGCGCCGCGCGGCGTTGAGCAGACGGTTGCCGGTGAGGATGCGGTAATACAGCCAGTCACCAAAGCGCTCCTGCAGCCCACCGAAATGGGTGGCGCCGTCGTAGTCATCACCATGCACGACCAACAGGCGCCGGCCATCGGCGGTGGTGTGGATGGCACGGCGCCGCACCTGCATGGCCGGCAGCATCAGGCCGCAAGTGCGGCGCAGTGGTGCATCGTGATTGCCGGGGATGTAGATGATCTCGGTGCCCGCACGACGCAGCGCATGCAAGGCTTCGATCACATCGTTGTGCGCCTGTTGCCAGGTCGCACGTTTATGGGAAAGCCACCACAGGTCGACGATGTCGCCGACCAGATACAGGCGTTCGCAACGGAGACTGCCAAGGAAGCGCGCCAACTCGGCGGCGTGGCAGTAACGTGCACCCAGATGCGTGTCGGAGATGAACACGGCTCTCCTGTGCGGCGGCAGCAGCGGCACCGCACTCATGCCGTTGCTCCGGCATCACGCAGATAGCGTTTGCGTTTGTGTGGGCGGATGGCCTGCAGGTCCACCTCGATCAGGCCGTCGATGGAATCGCTGAAATCCGGATCCACGCCGAACGCGAGGAAGCGCGCGCCGCCCGGTTCACACAGGTCGGTGTACTGCCGGTACAAGGTCGGCACGCTGGTGCCCAGCGTCGCAAGGTTGGCCTTGAGCACGTCGAACGCGGCCTGCGTATCCAGCTCACCGAAACTCGGCGGCGCGGCGAAGTACTGGAAGGGCCGGTTCGACTCGGCCAGGCTGCGAGCGGCGCCGTAGTACTGCTGGTAATAGGCCACCAGCTGCTCGCGCGCCTCGCGCGGCAAGGCAGCGCTGATCGACACCGCGCCAAACAGATAGCGCACCCCCGGCTGGCTGGCGAGGTAGGCACCAATGCCCTGCCACAGGTAGTCCAGGCTACGGCTGCCCCAGTAGTCGGGCACCACGAAGCTGCGGCCCAGCTCCATGCCTTCGGCAATGCGCGGGATGGCATCGTCGGAGTAGCGGAACAGGCTGGCGGTATACAGGCCCTGCAGGCCACTGCGTGCCAAGGCCGGTGCGCCGCGCATGACCCGGTAGGCACCGGCAATGCGCTCGGCGGGCGCGTCCCAGACCACGATGTGCTGGTAGAGCGGGTCGAAATCATCCAGATCGTGGCTGCGGCCGGTACCCTCGCCCACTTCGCGGAAGGTCAGCTCACGCAGCCGACCCAGCTCCAGCAGCAAGGGTGAGTTGGCGGCGCAGTGGGCCAGGCGGATCTGCTTGCCGTCGCTGGTCTGGCCGAGCAGCTCCGTCGCCTCGATGGCGGCGGCGACGTCTGCGGCTGCAACCGGCTCAGCCAGCGACTGCGGACCGTTCTCGCGCAGTTCGGCGCCCTGCTGCTCCTTGCCCAGTGCGTACAGCGCGTCCCGCACCGCCTGCAGCTGCCGTGCCGGGTCCTGTTGCGCATCCAGCCGCATCAGCTGGCCAATCTGCAGGCGCAGCGGGCGCTTGCGGCGGGCAAACATCTCCCGCGCCAGCAAGGCGGTACCTGCAGGCTTGAACAGCGCCGAGGCGCCGTAGAACAGGGCCGAGTTGCGCGCCTGCACCCGCACCGGCAGCACCGGCGTGTCGCAGGCACGGGCGAAACGGACGAAACCGCGGTTCCAGCGGCCGTCGCGGATACCCTGCAGCGACAGCCGCGAGACCTCACCGGCCGGGAACACGATCACGCACTGCTCGGCCTGCAGTGCCTGTTCCACTGCCTGCAGGCTGGCCCGCTGGGCACGGCCGCCGAGGATGCGAACGGGCAGCAGCAGCTCACGCAACGGCTCCAGCTCCAGCAGCATGTCGTTGGCGATGATCCGCACGTCGTTGCGGACCCGGCCCACCGCATCCAGCAAGGCCAGCGCATCCAGCGCCCCGGACGGGTGGTTGGCGACGATCAGCAGGCGACCGCTGGCCGGAATCCGCGCCAGCGCTGCCGCATCCACCGCATAACCGGCATCGAGGAAGCCCAGCGCCGCGCTGACGAAGGGGAAGCCCTGCAGGCCGGCGCTGCGCTGCAGGAAGGCGTCCATCTGGTCGAAACGTGACCAGCGCCCCACTGTGCGCAGCAGCGGCCGGGCCAGGTGGCGGCGCGGGCCGTGGAACCAATCGGGATAGCGTTGCTGCAGGCGCTGCGCGATCTGTTGCATGGCGAGGTCTCCCTGTCGGCCCATTGGCCGGGAGCCTGCGCCCGCTACAAGGCAGGCTGGTTGCGGTTTTGCGGCAATCCGGTGACCAAGCCTTAACCGGATGGCAACAGACACTTCGGCACTATTCCGTCAAGGTGCCGACCGTGTATGATGCGCGCCCATCTTTCCATCCGAATCAAGGGATATATAGCCCGATGTCCAGCTACCTGTTCACCTCCGAATCGGTCTCCGAAGGCCATCCGGACAAGATTGCCGACCAGATCTCCGATGCGGTGCTGGACGCGATCCTGGCCCAGGACAAGCGCGCCCGCGTGGCCTGCGAAACCCTGGTCAAGACCGGTGCGGCGATTGTCGCCGGCGAAGTGACCACCTCGGCGTGGGTCGATATCGAAGAACTGACCCGCAACGTCATCAACGAGATCGGCTACGACAACTCCAATGTCGGCTTCGACGGCCACACCTGCGCCATCATCAATATGCTGGGCAAGCAGTCGCCTGACATTGCTGCCGGCGTTGACGGCACCAACAAGAAGGCCAAGAAGCCGGAAGAGCAAGGCGCTGGTGACCAGGGCCTGATGTTCGGCTATGCCTGCAATGAAGCCCCGGAATTCATGCCGGCGCCGATCTACTACTCGCACCGTCTGGTCGAGCAGCAGGCCAAGGTCCGCAAGAAGAAGAACTCGCCGTTGCCGTGGCTGCGCCCGGACGCCAAGAGCCAGGTGACCCTGCGTTACGGCCAGGACGGCAAGATCGAAGGTCTGGACGCCGTGGTGCTGTCGACCCAGCACGATCCGGGCGTGAAGCAGAAGGACCTGGTCGAGGCCGTGCGCGAGCACATCCTCAAGCCGGTGCTGCCGAAGGCATGGCTGGACAAGCTGCCGAAGAACAAGGTGCACATCAACCCGACCGGTATCTTCGTGATCGGCGGTCCGGTGGGCGATTGCGGCCTGACCGGTCGCAAGATCATCGTCGACACCTACGGCGGCATGGCCCGTCACGGTGGTGGCGCGTTCTCCGGTAAGGACCCGTCCAAGGTTGACCGTTCGGCCGCTTACGCTGCCCGTTACGTCGCCAAGAACGTAGTTGCCGCCGGCCTGGCCGACAAGTGCGAAGTGCAGGTCTCCTACGCCATCGGCGTGGCCGAGCCGACCTCGATCTCGGTCACCACCTTCGGCACCGGCAAGATTCCGGACGCACAGATCGAGAAGCTGATCCGCGCCCACTTCGACCTGCGTCCGTACGGCATCATCAAGATGCTGGACCTGATCCACCCGATGTACCAGCAGACCGCTGCCTACGGCCACTTCGGCCGCAAGCCGAAGGAATTCTCGTACGTCGACGGCGACGGCAAGACCCAGAACGCGACTGCGTTCTCCTGGGAGAACACCGACCGTGCCGAAGCCCTGCGCAAGGCTGCCAAGCTGAAGTAAGTCCAGCGGCAGGTAAAAGCACTACCCGGACGGGCCGCGCAAGCGGCCCGTCTGCTTTTTGTACAACCGCGCTTGCCAAGTACCGATGTGCCCGCACACCATTGCTCTGCATACACAGGGAGGGTTGGCATGTTTTCAGCACTTTTCGGCAATCTGTTCAAGGACAAACCCGACCAGGACCAGTTTGCCCGCAAGTTCATGGACGCGGTGCGCAGCAATGGCTACCCGCATGAACTGGAATACGAAGCGGATACCTTCCGCATCCGCCATGCCAACGGCTCCTACTTCAACCTGCACAACGCCTACCACGCCTACATGGGCGCTCCGCGCGGACAGCAGCGCAAGGCCTTGCAATCCTTCAGCAGCTTGCTTGGCATCCATGACAACGATGCCGCGATGAGCTGGGAGCAGACCCGGCCCATGCTGCGCCCCTTGATCCGCAGCATCACCCAGCTTGAGGAAATCAGCCTGCACCATGCCGAGCAGGATGGCTGGGACGCGCCGCCGATGCAGCTGCAGTACCGGCGCCTGAGCGAAGAGTGCGTCGAGCTGCTGGCGGTAGACCATCCCGACCACACCGCCACCCTCACCCGCGGACCGGAAGCGGCCTGGGGCGTCGACTTCGACCAGGCCTTGGCCATCGCCCGCGCCAATCTGCGGCAAAGTCCCGACGAGCCTTTCGTCGAGGTAATGCCCGGCGTCTACCAGGCCGCTTGGGGCGACGCTTACGACAGCAGCCGCGCGCTGCTACCCGATCTGCTGCACCGGGTGCCGGTCGCTGGGCTACCGGTTTTCATGTTGGCTACGCGTGACGTATTGCTGGTCACCGGTGAAGGCGACCTGCAGGGGCAAACCCACATGCTGGAACTGGCCGCCAATGCGTTTGCCGATGGTCGCGTGATTTCCTGGGAAGTGCTGCGTTACGACGACGGCCAGCTGCATCCGCACGCACTGGTGGATGCAGGACTGCGCGAGCAGCAGCGGCAACTGCGGATTGAACTCAACGCCGACGCCTATGCGCTGCAGAAGCAGCTGCTGGAGCGCGTGCACCAGAAGCATGAAGAAGACGTATTTGTCGCCAGTTTCATGGTCCACAACGAAGACCGGGTTTCGCTGTGCGCCTGGACTGATGGGGTGGCGAGCTCACTTCCACGTACCGACCGATTGGTTCTGGTGATGCCTGTGGATGGCGCGGAAGCCGAGACCCTGATGGTTGATTGGGAGCTGGCGCAACCCGTGCTCGGCCACCTGCTGCGTGAAGACACCCGGCACATCCACCCACCGCGTTATCTCACGCTTGGATTCCCCGATGCAGAGACGCGCGCGCGACTGCAGGTGATCTGAGCTGGTTTCCTGCGCTGATGGTGTTTGAGCAAAGAAAGCTGCCTGCGAGGGCAGCTTTTTTGTTGGCTTTGGCTTTGGCTGTTGCTTTTGCATTTGCTTTAGCCCTTCTCCCGCCTGCGGGAGAAGGGTTGGGATGAGGGCAGCTTTGGCTTTCGTTTTGGCTCTCTATCCAGCAAAGACAAAAAGCTAAAACTCAAGAGCCCCCTCATCCGCCCTCCGGGCACCTTCTCCCGCAGGCGGGAGAAGGGACAGCAAACAGCAACTGCCACAGCAACTGCCAAAGCAACTGCCAAAGCCAAAGCCAAAGCCAAAGCCAAAGCAGAAGCCGAACCCAGAACAGCGCTCAAAGCCCTTCGACAGACCCATCCCAGCAGCCCCGCCACCTCCTCTCTGTTCCCCATAACAACCAATGCACTACCATCGGCCCATGGGAAAGGAAGACCGTAGACCAATTGCCGCCCGTTCCACCGGCTGGGCCCGTGCCCTCAGCGCCGCGTTGGCACGCTCCTCAATCACACCGAACCAGATTTCGGTACTCAGCATCTTCTTCGCTGCAGGTGGCGCCGCTGCGCTGCTGTATTGGCCAGGCATACCCGGGCTTATCGCCTGTGCCGTCGGCATCCAGCTGCGCCTGATCTGCAACCTGCTCGACGGCATGGTGGCGATGGAAGGCGGCAAGCAGACACCGACCGGCACGCTCTACAACGAATACCCGGACCGTATCGCCGACTCCCTGCTGATCGTCGCGCTCGGCTATGCCGCCGGCATGCCCTGGTTGGGCTGGCTTGGCGCCTTGCTTGCCGCGCTTACCGCCTATGTGCGTCTGTCCGGCGCCAGCCTCGGCCTGGCCCAGGACTTTCGTGGCCCGATGGCCAAACAACACCGCATGTTCGTGCTCACTGCAGCCTGCGTACTGGCCATCATCGAGCAGTTGAGCACGCACACGCATTACACACTCCCAGCCGCCGCCATCATCATCGCCGCCGGCTCGCTGCTGACCTGCATCACCCGTACCCGCGCCATCGCCGCGCAACTCAAGGCAGGCAACTGATGCTCTCAAGCCTGCTGGTCGCCGCCGTCAAGATCTTCATTGGTGCCTACCCGCGCTGGGTTGGCAGCCGCCCCAACGACACTCAACGCATTTACTTCGCCAACCACGCCAGTCATCTGGATACAGTCGCGTTGTGGTCAGCACTGCCGCCAGCACTGCGAGAACACACCCGCCCGGTCGCCGCGCGCGACTACTGGAGCAAAGGCGTGCGCAAGATCATCGCCGACAAGGGCTTCAATGCGGTGCTGATCGAACGTGACCGCAGCAAGTGTGAAGGCGATCCGCTGCAGCCGCTGCATGACGCACTGGATGCAGGTGATTCGTTGATCCTGTTCCCGGAAGGCACCCGCAACCACGAGCCCTTGCCGCAGCCGTTCAAGGCCGGCCTGTTCCATCTGGCCCAGCAGTACCCGCACGTGGAACTGGTTCCGGTCTACCTGGACAACGCGCGCCGCGCGCTGCCCAAGGGCAGCATGGTGCCGGTGCCGCTGGTGTGTACCGCGCGCTTCGGCGCGCCCCTCAGCCGCATTCCCGGTGAAGACAAGGCGCAGTTCCTGGAACGCGCGCGCAACGCGGTGGTGGAGCTGGCATGAACAACGTCTTCCAACAGCTGCCATTGGGCAGTTTCCTGCAGCAGGCCATCGAGCGCGCACCGCCCAGCTTCTGGTGGATGATCGGCGGTGTGTTCGGCGTGCTGATACTCGCCAGCTCGATCGGCTTCATCCTTGGCCGGATCAAACCCGGCTCAGTGGTCGACAACCTCAACGCGCGCATCCGTGCGTGGTGGGTGATGGCCGCGGTGCTGCTGTTCTGCTTCGTGCTGGGCAAGATCGCCACGCTGGTGTTCTTCGGCCTGCTGTCGTTCTTTGCGCTGCGTGAATTCATCTCACTGACGCCAACACGACGTGGCGACCATCTCGCTCTGTGCCTGTGTTTCTACATCGCCATTCCGCTGCAGTACTGGCTGATCGGCATCGACTGGTACGGCCTGTTCGTCATGTGCATCCCGGTGTACGGTTTCCTCGCGCTGCCAGCGGTATCGGCATTGTCGGGTGACACCGAGAACTTCCTGGAACGCAACACCAAGATCCAGTGGGGCGTGATGCTCACTGTATTCTGCCTCAGCCACGCACCGGCACTGATGCTGCTGCGCATTCCCGGCTACGAGGGGCAGAACCTGATGCTGCTGTTCTACCTGCTGTTGGTGGTACAGCTCAGCGACGTCCTGCAGTACGTGTTCGGCAAGCTGTTCGGCAAACACCTGCTTGCACCCTTGGTCAGCCCGTCGAAGACAGTTGAAGGCCTGGTCGGTGGCGGTCTCGCTGCAACCGCTGTTGGCGCCGCACTGTACTGGATCACCCCGTTCTCACCGCTACAGTCGGCGGCGTTGTCGCTGCTGATCGTGATCTGTGGCTTCCTTGGTGGCTTGGCGTTGTCTGCAGTGAAACGCAGCCTCGGCGCCAAGGACTGGGGCGAGATGATCGAAGGCCATGGCGGCATCCTCGACCGATTGGATTCGGTGGTGTTCTCCGCGCCGGTGTTCTTCCACGTGGTGCGCTACAACTTCCAGTAAGCCCCTGTAGTGCCGAGCCATGCTCGGCAAGGGGCTGTACCGGGAATGCCCCTGCCGAGCATGGCTCGGCACTACAGGTGAAGCTTCTGCCGAGCATGGCTCGGCACTACAGGTGAAGCTTCTGCCGAGCATGGCTCGGCACTACGGTGTAGCCTGCTCTTCCCGCAATCGCAGTAACCGCCATGAGCGAACACAAAGCCCACCAGCTGTCGATGACCGTCCTGATGTCACCGGAGATGGCCAACTTTTCCGGCAAGGTCCACGGCGGTGCGATCCTGCGCCTGCTCGACCAGGTCGCCTACGCCTGCGCCAGCCGCTATGCCGGCAACTACGTGGTGACGCTGTCCGTGGACCAGGTGACCTTCCGCCAACCGATTGCCGTCGGCGAGTTGGTCACCTTCCTGGCTTCGGTCAACTACACCGGCAACTCATCGATGGAAGTCGGCATCAAGGTCGTTGCCGAAGACATCCGCAAGGGCGCAGTGCGCCACGCCAATAGCTGCTTCTTCACCATGGTGGCGGTGGACGAGGATGGCCGGCCGACCCCGGTGCCGACGCTGCAGCCGGAGAACAGCGACGAGAAGCGTCGCTTCGCCGCCGCGCAGATCCGTCGCCAGCTGCGCCAGGAGATGGAGCAGCGGCATCTGGAGCTGCTGCAGAGCAATCCGTCCGGTGAAGCCGATCTGTCGGTGCCCCGATTGTAGGCGCGGCGTAAGCCGCGAAGCTGGCCGATATCTGTAGTGCCGAGCCATGCTCGGCAGGGGCATTGCTAGTAGAGCCCCTTGCCGAGCATGGCTCGGCACTACGGTTGGGCTTTGCTGGTAGAGCCCCTGCCGAGCATGGCTCGGCACTACAGGAAAGGCGTCAGCCGGTGTTCTGCACGCCTTGCGATACACCGTTCACGCAGGCTACCAGTGCACGCAGCAGGCCTTCGTCCTGGCGGTCGCTTGCGCGCCAGCGCTGCAGCAGGTCGACCTGCAGGATGCTTATCGGGTCGATGTAGGGATTGCGCAGGCGGATCGACAACGCCAGCCGCGGGTCCTGCTCCAGCAACTCCTGCTGGCCACTCAAGCGCTTCACCCAATGTGCGGTCAACGCCAGCTCCTCGCGGATCAGCGGGAAAAACTGCTCATGCAGCGGACCTGCCAGTTTGGAGAACTGCTCGGCGATATGGATGTCGCCCTTGCTCAACACCATCGACATGTCATCGAGGAAAGTCTCGAAGAACGGCCAGTCGTGCGCCATCTCGCGCAGCGTTTGTTCATGCCCTGCATCTGCAGCGGCCTGCAGGCCACTGCCGACACCGAACCAACCCGGAATCACCGCACGCGCCTGGCTCCATGCGAATACCCACGGAATCGCGCGCAGGTTGGTCAGCGCCGCATCCTGGCCCAGGCGCCGCGACGGCCGTGAACCCAGCGTCATCCGTTCGATCACATCGATCGGCGTGGCCTGGCGGAAATAACTCATGAACTGCGCGTCACCGACAAACGCGCGATAGGCGACGGAACTCTGCTCGGCAACCTGCGCCATCACCGGCTTCCACTGCTCTTCGCGCGGCTCGGCGGCGCGCGGCCGCAGGCTTGCGCGCAGTACCGCACCGGCAGACTGTTCCAGCGAACGCAACGCCAGCGCACGGATGCCGTACTTGCGATGGATCACCTCGCCCTGCTCGGTGACGCGCAGGCGTCCACCGATGCTGCCACGCGGGGAGGCGTTCACTGCGTGCGTGGTCTTGGTGCCACCGCGGCTGATCGAACCACCGCGGCCATGGAAGAAGGTCAGCTTGACGCCGAATTCCGCAGCGGTTTCAAGCAGTTCGACCTGCGCATGCTGCAGACCCCAGCGCGAAGCGGCGATACCCCCGTCCTTGCCGCTGTCCGAGTAACCCAACATCACCATCTGCACATCGTTGCGGGCGGCCAGATGTGCGCGGTAGACCGGATCGGCAAGGAGGTCACGCAAGGTGGCGGTACCGCGCTGCAGGTCATCGACGGTTTCAAACAGCGGCGCGATATCCAGCGGCACTGCGCTGTCTGCGTCCAGCAAACCACCACGCCGCGCCAAAGCGAGCACTGCGAGCACATCGCCGCGATCATGCGCCATCGAGATGATGTAGCTGCCCAGCGCATCGGCACCATGTCGGCGGCGCGCATCGGCCAGTGCAGCAAACACCTTATCCAGACGTTGGCCGGCTTCATCGTCGCCACGCCCCAGAACTTCCGTACCAGCGGCATACGGCGACAGCAGTTGTCCGCGGGCGACATCGTCCAGCGCATCGAATGCGTCCTGCCCGCCCAGCACCTCGGCCAGCGCGCGTGAATGCACGCTGGATTCCTGCCGCACATCCAGGCGTGCCAGATGGAAACCGAAGGTACGCACGCGCCACAGCAGACGACGCACCGAGAACCAGCCGGCATGCTTGCCCTTGTTGGCGTCGAGACTGTCGAGGATCAGCTGGATGTCGTGGATGAATTCTTCCGGTGATGCATAAGCGCCGGGGGCATCTTCCAGCGTCGCCTGCAGGCGCGCACGCATGCGGTCGTTGAGCAGGCGATACGGCATGTCAGCATGACGTGGACGCGACTTCACCTGCGGCAGCAGCTGCTGGTATTCCTGCACACGCGCCAGCACTTCATCGCTGACGCCAACCAGTTCGATCGACTGGCTGAGCAGGCTGGCCAGCGCAAGCATATCCTTCAGGTACAGGCCCAATACGGCGCTGCGCTGTGCGTTCAAGGTAGTGGTGATCGTGCCGGCATCCACGTTCGGGTTGCCGTCCATGTCGCCGCCAACCCAGGTACCAAAACGCAGCAGGCGCGGCAGCGGCAGGGTCCTGCCCCAGGTATCGCGCACGGCCTGTTCCAGCGATTCGTAGAACACCGGGATCACCCGGTACAACACGCGCGTCAGGTAGAAGCCAACGTGCTCGCGTTCGTCATCAACCGTTGGCCGCACCGGCGAGGAATCGGCGGTCTGCCATGACGCGGTCAAGGCCATGCGGAAACGTGCGGCATCAGCGGCCTGCTCGCCGGGCGTGCGTTGACCGTCGAGGTTGTCGACCAGCGCGGCAACCATCAGCTGTTCTTTTTCCAGCAGGGCACGGCGCACGGCTTCGGTCGGGTGCGCGGTGAACACCGGCTCGATATCGATCTGCGGCAGCCACTGCGCCAGTTCTTCCGGCGTCACGCCCTGCGCCTTCAGTGCGAGCAGCGCGTCATGCAGGCCTTCTGGTTGCGGGCGCTTGGTGCCTGCGCGTTGGTAGTCACGGCGACGGCGGATGCGATGCACGCGCTCGGCAATGTTGACCACCTGGAAATAAGTGCTGAATGCACGCACCAGCGCTTCGGCATCGCGCGGCGAGCGGCCAGCCAGCTGGGTGCTCAGCGAGAGCAGCGGTGCCTGGCTTTCGCGGCGGGCAATGGCGGCCGTGCGCACGTCTTCCACTTCATCGAGGAAGCCGGGCGATACCTGTTCGGAAATCAGATCGCCAACCATTGTGCCAAGGCGGCGCACATCGTCGCGCAGGGGCAGGTCGGGGGTGGCGAAGACAACGCTGCTGCGGTACTCGTTCATCGAAGACGTAGAGCCTGGAGAGCGGAAACCCGTCAAGCCTACCGCAAAAATCAGCACAATTTTGCAGTGCACCAAACCTGAAACAGTTGCATTTGAATGTTGTCTGGCGGCTGTCCTTTTGGACAGGAACGCATGGCGAAACAGTCAGTTCGAGGACATGACGAAACATCGCTTCACCTGTAGTGCCGAGCCATGCTCGGCAGTACGTTGCTTCGCTCTTGCTCAAAGCCCCTCGCCCGCTTGCGGGGTGAAAGAGGGGCGTTTACAAACCATCGGTTTGTGCCCCTGTTGAACGAACTTGCGCCAGCGCAAGGGCCGGGGCGCGGAGCGGGGGTTGGGGTGAGGGCGGCTTTTTGCTTTGACCGGTAACGCCCCTGCCGAGCATGGCTCGGCACTACATTGCTGCCCCTGCGCCGAAGGCGCGGGGGCAGCAACCACACGTCAGCGCTTCTTGCCGGCTTCAGCACCCAACCATTGGTCCAGCCAGTCTTCGCTTTCGGCCAGCATGGTCATGATCGATTCGCGTGCGCGGTAGCCATGCGATTCGTTCGGCAGCATCACCAGCCGCGAGGTGCCACCCAAGCCCTTCACCGCAGCGAACATGCGCTCGCTCTGGATCGGGAAGGTACCGGAGTTGTTGTCGTCAACGCCGTGGATGAACAGGATCGGATCCTTGATCTTGTCGGCGTAATTGAACGGCGACATCTTCTGGTACACGTCCTGCGCCTGCCAGTAGTTGCGCTCTTCGGCCTGGAAGCCGAACGGCGTCAGCGTACGGTTGTATGCACCCGAGCGCGCAATGCCCGCCTTGAACAGACGCGTATGCGCCAACAGGTTCGCGGTCATGAAGGCGCCATAGGAATGACCACCCACTGCGATGCGCTCACGATCACCAACACCGCGCTTCACCACTTCATCGACCGCCGCCTGTGCGCTGGCAACCAGCTGCTGCACATAGGTGTCATTCGGCTCGGTGTCGCCTTCGCCAACGATCGGCATCGTTGGGTTGTTCAGCACCACATAGCCCTTGGCGAGGAAGGCCTGCGGGCCCCAGTAACTGACGGCGTTGAAACGATACCTGGAGCCGCTGACCTGGCTGGCATCGGCCGCGGATTTGAACTCGGCCGGGTAGGCCCACATCAGCACCGGACGCGGACCGTCCTTCTTTACGTCGTAGCCGGGCGGCAGCAGCAGGTCGGCGGTGAGTTCCACACCGTCGGCACGCTTGTAGCGGATCTGCTCCTTCTTCACCCCACGCAATGCCGGCAGCGGATGCGCGAAGTGTGTGAGTTCCACCGGCTGCGCATCTGCCGTCAGGCCACGGGCGATCAGGTTGGCCGGTACGTCGTTGGATTCACGGTACGTGAGGATGCGGCCACCCTCGCCTTCGCTGATGCTCAAGGGCATTTCGTAGTACGGCGCCTGCGACTGGAACACGCGCACGCTCTTGCCGCTGGCAAGCTCAACGCGGTCCAGGAACGGACGATCACCTTCGGCCGACGCGCCCTCGCCGATACGGTAGAAACTGTTGCCATCGGCGCTCAGCTGCAGCCGCGAACGGCCAGCAGCATCGGTGTGCAACACCGGCTCACCCGGGTCGCTGTAGCGATCATCTTCCGAACGCTGGACCAGCAAGGTTGCCGCCTGATCGAGGTGATCCGGGGCGATCTTCCACTGCTTCATCTGGCGGCTCTTCCACCAGTACTCATCCAGCAGCGCCAATTCGCCATTGGCCCAGGTAACCCCTGCATAGCGCGAGCCCAGCTGCGCCAGCGTCACCGGCGGCTTGTCGAACGGCGCGGCCTGCAGCAGCACCGCATCGCGCACCTTGGCCTCACGCGAGGGGTCACCGCCATCCTGTGCCTCTGCCCACACCAGCGAGGCCGGCGCATCGGCACGCCAGCTGATCGAGCGCACGCCGGTGGCAACCGCATCGTTGCCGGTCGGCAGCCCGTCCACCAGCGGCAGACGCGCCACGGTGTGCACCAGCTTGCCCTGGGCATCCAGTACTTCGATGTTGCGCGGGAAGCGGCTGACTGGCACCGCATAGGAGAACGGCCGCTGCACGCGCTGGCTCAACAGGTACTTGCCATCAGGCGATGCAGTCAGGCCCAGATAGATGCCAGCCGCCCCAACCGGGGCACTGTCACCGTTGATCGACACCCGCACCGGCTGCGCCTGCATGTAGTACTCGAACAGGCGCGCGTCATCCTCGTTCTTCAACATGTCCTGGTAGGTCCGCACCGAGCGCACGCCCTGCCCGGCCTCGGTCTGCTGCACGGCAGGGCCGGTCGGCACGCCATCACCCTGCGGCGGCGCGCCCTGTCCCGCCGGGCGCTGCATGACCAGCAGCGCATCGCTGCCCGGCAACCAGGCATAGCCACTGCCGACGATGCTGTTCAGGCGCTCGGCAACACGACGCGCACTGCCGGCCTCCACATCCACCAGCCACAGCTCATTGGCGCCGGTCGCTGGGTTCAGCTGGTTGAACGCGAGGTACTTCTGGTCCGGCGACCAGGTCAGTGCAGCCACCGACAGCGGTTGCGGCAGGCCGCTGATCTGGCGCTCCTTGCCATCGATGTTGGACGCCAGCCACAGCTTGCTGCCGAACGAGAAACGGCTGTCGGAGACGGTCTTGGGGTGAATGCGCAGGCCGGCCAGCTTCAGCTCCGGGGCAGCGACCTGGGCGATGGACGGCAGCGCCGGGATCTGCAGCAGCGCAGTCAGGTCACCCTTGGGCGACAGGTACAGGCTGGGCGCGCGTGGGGCATCCACCACCGCCTGCAGCGCGGCCGACGGCAACCGGTAGCCTTCGCCCTGCTGGGCGCCCTTCGGCACCTGCAGCGGGGTCAGCGCCATGACCGGCGGCACCGCCAGCAACAGGCCGGCGCACAGCACCAGTGCGGCCGAGGCGCGGCGACGGCGATGGGGGGACAGATTCATGGCGCATTCCTATTGGACGGAAACAATCCCCCAACTTAACAATCCCCATCGACGCTGGCCCCTGCCGTTGGTTGGGCCCGCGGCGTGGGCGCGTCGGCGCGATATACTGAGCGGCCCGTTCCGAGGGGCGCTGCGACCGTTGGGTGGAACCGTCCACTACAGCCCGTGTTCTTGCACGGACTTCCCAAACGGCCAGGCTCGGACGGCTTTCACGCAACAACGGCGCCCGGCGAACGCGAGCCTGCTCGCACCACACCGGAGCTCTAAATGAACGCTGTTGCCGCTACCTTCTCGCAGGAAGGTGATTACAAGATTCGCGATATCTCGCTGTCCGATTGGGGCCGCAAGGAACTGGACATCGCCGAGCACGAAATGCCGGGCCTGATGTCGATCCGTCGCAAGTACCAGGCCGAGCTGCCGCTGAAGGGCGTGCGCGTGACCGGCTCGCTGCACATGACCATCCAGACCGCCGTGCTGATCGAAACGCTGAAGGACATCGGCGCCGAAGTGCGTTGGGCTTCGTGCAACATCTTCTCGACCCAGGACCACGCTGCCGCCGCGATTGCCGCCACCGGCACGCCGGTGTTCGCATGGAAGGGCGAGTCGCTGGAAGAATATTGGGACTGCACCCTGGACGCGCTGACCTTCACCCTGGCTGACGGCACCCTGACCGGTCCGGAGCTGGTGGTCGACGACGGTGGCGACGTCACCCTGCTGATCCACAAGGGCTATGAGCTCGAGAACGGCAGCAACTGGGTCAACGAGCCGGCTTCCTCGCACGAAGAACAGGTCATCAAGAACCTGCTCAAGCGCGTTGCAACCGAGCGCCCGGGTTACTGGGGCCGCGTGGTCAAGGATTGGAAGGGCGTCTCCGAAGAGACCACCACCGGCGTGCACCGCCTGTACCAGCTGGCCCAGGCCGGCACCCTGCTGATCCCGGCGATCAACGTCAACGACTCGGTCACCAAGAGCAAGTTCGACAACCTGTACGGCTGCCGCGAGTCGCTGGCCGATGGCCTGAAGCGTGCGATGGACGTGATGCTGGCCGGCAAGGTTGCCGTGGTCTGCGGTTACGGCGACGTCGGCAAGGGTTGCGCCGCTTCGCTGCGTGCCTACGGCGCGCGCGTGGTGGTCACCGAGATCGACCCGATCTGCGCCCTGCAGGCCGCGATGGAAGGCTTCGAGGTCAACACCATCGAATCCACACTGGGCCGTGCTGACCTGTACGTCACCACCACCGGCAACAAGGACATCATCCGCATCGAGCACCTGAGCGCGATGAAGGACCAGGCCATCGTCTGCAACATTGGTCACTTCGACAATGAAATCCAGGTCGATGCGCTGGTGGCTTACAAGGGCGTGCAGCACGTCAACATCAAGCCGCAGGTGGACAAGTACATCTTCCCGAACGGCAACGCGATCTTCCTGCTGGCCGAAGGCCGCCTGGTCAACCTCGGCTGCGCCACCGGCCACCCGAGCTTCGTGATGTCCAACTCGTTTGCCAACCAGACTCTCGCACAGATCGACCTGTGGGCGAACAAGGACAGCTACGAAAACAAGGTGTACCTGCTGCCGAAGAAGCTGGACGAAGAAGTTGCCCGTCTGCACCTGGAAAAGATTGGCGTGAAGCTGACCACCCTGAGCCAGGAACAGGCCGATTACATCGGCGTCCCGGTCGACGGCCCGTTCAAGCCGGACCACTACCGCTACTGATCGGCAAAGCCTTTGCCTTTGCTTTAGCCCCTCTCCCGCCCGCGGGAGAGGGGTTGGGGTGAGGGCAGCTTTTAGCAGGTCCGGTAAAGCCCCTGCCGAGCATGGCTCGGCACTACAGTCTTCTTGCGCACGCTGGAAGGGTTGGAGTGAAGGCAAGCTTTGCAAAGAACGGGCGCCGCAAGGCGTCCGTTCTGTTTGCGGCACAATCGTCCCAACACGATTGCCTGCCGCCGCCATGACTGCACCTGTCCCCGAAGCCATCACCGCACAACTCGCCCTCGCCTGCGACGTGATCCGGCAGCAGCTGGCAGTCAACTTGCTCGCTATTTACCTCTACGGGTCCGCACTCGACGGTGGTTTGAAGCCACTCAGCGATATCGATCTACTGGTGATCGTGGCCCAGCATCCCGACACTGCCACCTTGCGACAACTGCAGCGCGAGCTGCTGGCCATCTCCGCGCCGCCCGGCCAACATCCAACACTGCGTGCACTGGAAGCGACGGTAATCACGCAAGCCGACGTGAAGCCCTGGCGCCATCCAGCACGGCGCGAGCTGCAGTTCGGCGAATGGCTGCGGCAGGACATCCTCGCCGACGTCCTGGAATCGCCCACGCCGGACCCCGACCTCGCCATCCTCCTGACCAAGGCCCGTCAGCACAGCATCGCCCTGTACGGCCCAGCCCTCATGGAACTACTTCCCTCCGTGCCCGAGCGCGACTTCCAGCGGGCGCTGGCTGATACCCTGACGCTGTGGAGCACCGCAGACGACTGGCACGGCGAGGAAGCAAACATCGTGCTCACATTGGCACGCATCTGGTACAGCGCACAGACCGGAAGCATCGCGCCGAAGGATGTCGCCGCGGAGTGGCTGCTGCAGCATCTGCCGGAGCAGCATCACGCCTTTATCAGGCAGGCACGGCAGGAGTATCTCGCGCCAACCGACAGCCCTCCCCTCTGGCCCGCCGCTCCACTGGCCGCTTTCATTCACACCGCCAAGGCGCGCATCACGGAGATCCTGCAGGCAGGCACCAGCTGAGTCGCCAACAAACGACCTTTGCCGCATCATTGCCCAGCATCCCCCCTTCATGGAAACGCAGATGGCCAGCAGCGAAAAAGTCCAAGGTCCGGCATCGTATTTCCCGTCCATCGAGAAGACTTACGGCAAACCGATAAGGCACTGGCTGCAGCAGCTGGAGACGGTCAAGGACAAGAAGCACATGGAACAGGTGGCCTTCCTGAAAGAACAACACGATATCGGCCACGGTCATGCCAACGCACTGGTCGCTTACCAGCGGGCGCAGAGCGGAAGCTGACAGGCGCATACCAAGCTCCCCACGCGACAGCAACACGCCAGCACCTCCCGGACAAGAACTCCCAACATGCAACCCACCCTCATCGAGCGCCCGGCCTTCAACGTCATCGGCATGGAAGCAATCTTCCGCGAAGGCGAAGATGGCTATGCCGAACTCTGGCAACGCTTCATCCCGCGCGAAAATGAAGTCACCGGCAAGATCGATCCCGTCGTCAGCTACGGCGTCTGCATACCGCAGGCCGACGGCACGCTGCGCTACATCACCGGTTTCGAGGTGAGCGAGGAAGCGGTCATTCCGGAAGGCATGGTCCACGTCCAGGTTCCCGCGCAACGCTATGCCGTTTATACCCACACTGGCACCGCACCGCAGATCAGCGCAACGTTCCAGGCAATCTACGATCACTTGCTGGCCGATCACGGCCTACAGGCAAAAGACGGCGTTGACCTGGAACGTTACGACGCACGCTTTGACGATCCGTTCGATCCGGAATCGCAGATGGAACTGCATATCCCGATCCATTGATCGGCAAGACAGGCAGCTTGCTCACCGACTCCTGTTCTGGGAGTGCGGGAGGTTCAGCAGCTCCATGCACTCCGGCCAAGCAAAGCGAACAGGCGCCGCCCGGCGCCCGTTTCGCATGCGCCCCCGGCATCAACCGCGATGAATGGACACCCCACCATCCACCAGCATTGCCGCGCCGGTCATGAATGAAGACTGGTCCGAGGCCAGGAACATCGCCGCCGCCGCCAACTCACCTGGATCGGCAATTCGCTTCAGTGCATGCAACTGCGCCACCTGCGCCATCGCTTCCGCTGAGCCATTCATTTCATGCGCCATCGGTGTATCGGTGCCACCGGGCAACAAGGCATTCACCCGCAACCCCTGCGGTCCGAACTCCGATGCCAATGCCTGGGTCAGCCCGATGATGCCGGACTTGCTGGCTGCATAGGCCGCAGCACCGGCGAAACCCACCGTATGCCCGACAAAGGTTGAAGTAAATATCAGGCTGCCTCTGCCGCCGCGCAGCATCGCCGGGACCTGATGCTTGGCGGACAGGAACATCGCGGTGAGGTTGGTATCCAACGTACGCTGCCAATCGACCAATGCCAGCCCGGGTGTCGGCCCCAATGGCCCCATCGTGCCGGCATTGTTGAAGGCCACGTCCAGTCGACCGAACCGGTCCAAGGCCAAATCGACCAAGGCCTTTGCATAGGCCTCTTCGCAGACATCGCCCGGCAGACACACCGCAGTGCCGCCACTTCCGGCAATCTCCGCGACAAGCCGATCCAACTCGGCAGCGCGCCGCGCTCCCAGCACAAGGGCCGCGCCTTCTGCGGCGAACAACACTGCTGCAGCACGGCCAATACCGGAACTGGCTCCGGTGATGATCGCAACCTTTCCATGTAGCTGCTTCATGTAAGCTCCAATCGACAAGGGAGCTGCATGCTGCATCCATGACGGCAGTATTGCCCGCCAGATTCGGACACCAAAGCCAAGGTCCAACAGCTGCAACCGGAGTCAACGCGCGATGGCTGATATCACACCGCAGGAAATGAGATGAGCGACTTCACCGATGTGCGCTTTACCCTCGCTGTGCAGGATCTGGCAAAGTCCACTGACTACTACGCTTCAGTGCTTGGCCTGCAAATGGATTTCACTGCGCCCGGCTGGATTTTCATGTCGCGCGGCAGCTTCCGGATAATGCTGGGCGAATGCATCGACGCTACGCCACCGCATGCGCTTGGTGATCACTCCTGGTATGGCTACATAACCGTGGCAGACGCCAGCAGTCTGTTTGATGAGTACCAAGCGGCGGGCGCGGAATTCACCCAGCCGCTCGCTGACAAGCCGTGGGGCATGCGTGAGTTCGGAGTGCGCACGATCGACGGCCACAGGATCATGTTTGGGCAGGAGCTTTGAGGGTTCGCCAGGATGCTGGGCCCTGGAGCACGCTTACCGGGGCTGTTGTAGGAGCGGCTTAAGCCGCGAAGCCGGTGCACCATCAACCCGTGCAAATGTCGGGGGTTTCAGCACCATCAGCTTTGCGGCTTACGCCGCTCCTTCAAAGATGCAGATTGCGCGTGGCCGCAAACGCAGCCTGAACTGCCGGAAAAACCAAGATTGCTGTTGTGGGAGCGGCATGAGCCGCGAAGCTGGTACATCTGCAGATGGCACAAATACCTGCAAGCTCCAGCGCCATCTGCTTCACGGCTTACGCCGTTCCCACAATCGAGCAAAACTCAGATCGCCCCCGGGCGCAGGCGCAGGCTGCCCAGCACTTGATCCCACAGCCCCAGCGCCTGTGCGTCATCGCGGAATGCCGGTGCATCGGCCTTCTCTTCGGTCAGCAGCTGCAGCGACAGGAACGGGAACTGCAAGGACTCCGCACGTCCCTGCGATTCCCACAGGAAGGCATACATCTTGCCCCCGTCAGCTTCTGCATGGGCAAGAATCTCCTGCCCCTGGATCGGCCCTACGTTGCGCTCACCACGGCGCAGATTGCGCATCCGCGCTGCGGCGGCTGCATATTCCGGCGGCAGGTCGGAGGCACGCTGCAGCAAGGGCTTGTCAGGGTTGCCGGTGACATATGACATCAAGGTCATGCGCGCGCCCGGATGCGCACGCGGACGCAGGCCGATGGTCATCTCCTCGCTGTTGATGCGATTGCCCGCAATGAAACCCGAGTCGACGCAGAATCCCGCGGTGGTCGGAATGGTGTTGGGATCGCGGTAGCTGATCCTTGGCCGCAAGGCGCGGTAGTTCTCAATCGCGGCAGGAAGCTTCGCCGCTTCAGTCTCGCCACTGACCAGGTATTGCACGTTGTGCGCTGGGTCCAGCACGTAAAGCTCCTGGCGATGACCAGCGCGACTGCTCTCGCTGAGCCAGGACGTCACCAACACCGCATCATCGTCAATACGCGTTTCACTGACCGACATGGACTCACCCGCACGATGCCGCGCTGCCTTCAGCGCAGCGATGCGCGCAGCCACGCGCTGACGGAACGCCTCCGCAGATACACCGGTAGTCGTCTCCACCTTCTTGCGTGCATACATGTAACCGGGCTGGATCGAGGTCGCAGCAGGCACATCCAGCAGGAATCGGCCAACGCACAAAGTCTTCATTTCGCTTCCCTGTCGTTTCGGTGCCGCGCCGGCAACGCCGCCCGAGGCAAAGGTCAGTAGTACTGCAGCCAGCACGCCATGCAAGAGCGGTCGCCGCGTCATCGCATGCAACGCCTCACGCCCAGTCCGCGCTTTGCGCAAACCGCACTGCGGCGTAAAGGGTTGCCCAGCGTGTGCGCTCGTCGTTGTAGCTGCCTTGATGGTCATAGCCTTTTTTTCCTTTCAGCGCGTACTGCCCGGTGCCGAAACTGCCTTGGCGGAAACATCCCGTGACCTCAGCTTTGGGGGCTGCACCTGAACACGCCGGGACTGTGCCATCACCAGGATCGGCGGGATCGGCAATCTCCAGCTTGATCACACCAACCGCGTCCTGCAGTTTGATCTTGCCGTTGTGGTTGTCCGACACCGGCGTCACCGAATCCACGCCGGTCATGCTGCCGCCGCTCCAGCCCAGGTCACCCCAGGCAAGCTGCTTGGCGTCATCACCGTAATGCGCGAAGGTCGGCTTGTGGTACTTGCGCTCGATGTCCTTGTGGAAGTCCCGCACACCTTCGATATTGATCTGGAAGCCGGTACGTGGCGTCAGCGCCGGGCCATCTTCTTCTTCGCGTGCCGATGCCGCCGCCGGCGCCGGTGCGCTCGGATCGAGCAGACCAGTATTGGCTTCGGGAACCAGCCCATACCATTTGGTGTTGAGGTAGATCTCGTTGTACGGATCTGCGCCAACCGGCAGACGCGGGCCCTTGTCGCCCAGCTCCAGCCAGGCCTTGCCTTCGTTGTAATCCGCAGCGGGCAGCAGCTCCAGGCCACCGGGTGATTTGGCGAGGATCGCCACCACTTCGCCGGCATCACGGCCCAGGATGATGCTCGAAACACCGGTATAGCCAGCACGGCAATGGTGATATGTAGCTGCTGCACCCGTTGCCGGCATCACCCCATGCGAGACGCCCAGCAACTTGCCGTAGTTCGACACCTGCGACACCGCGCGTGCCACCAGGCCGCCCATGGAGTGGGTAACCAGCAATACCTTCTGCGCGTTGATGCCGCGCGTGGCGTAATACGGCAGGATCACGTTATCGATGCGCGCGACAATGTCCTGCGCCGACAGACGATTGCTCTGCAGCCAGTTGTAACCACCGGACCAGACTTCGAAGCGATAGTGCGCGGCGTGCTTGGCCTGTTCCAAGGTAAGCGCGGCATTGCCGCCGACCATCTCGCCATACTCGGCCGGCGCGCGGGCGCCATCTTCGGCCCACCACGGCTGCAGCTTGCCCGCCGACATCAGGTCATTGAGCTTGCGCTGCATCTCCGCCATCACCGGGTTGTAGGCCGAGCGCATCAACTGGCCCCAACCACGTTCGCGCGCCAGCGTCTCGGGAATGGTCTTCTCCGCATCAAGCGGACCGCGGTCGTCCACTTCCGATGTCAACGGATTCAACAAGCGTTGCCGCGTGGCAGCGCCACGGAACAGGAACACGAACATCTGTCCGATCGCACCCAGCACCGCGCCGACACCATCCGTGTTCGGTGGCCGCCATACCGGATCACCGGTGACCGTCGACTTCAGGTTGGTGCCCATGATGCCGGGCAGGAAGATCACCGGAATCACCGCATCGGTATCGGCCTCGACCACCTTGTCGCGTTTGTCCTTGACCTGGGTAAGCCGCGCACGTGCGACCGGCCGCCCATCCTCGTCCCAGTCTCCGCTGGGCAGCACAACGTCCTGTTTCTCTTCCATGCGCTAGACCTTCCCAAGAATCTTGATGAGCACCTCATCGATGCCCTGCCCGCTCTGCCGCGGCAGGCGCCCCTGTGCATCGGTGACCAGCTCGCTGCGGCCACCATCACCGCGGGTGAGCTGCACCCGCGTATTGGGCATGGGCTCGCCCGTGGCCCGGTGCCGCACCACGTAGACATCATCGAACTGCGGGTCTGGCCAGCTGTTCATTTCGGTGGACAGATGGGTGCCGCCAAGGAAGCTCTTCTTGCTCGCATGCACGGTGATCTTGCCCGGGCAGTTGAAGCTGATGTTGCCGCCTTCGATGGTGACGCTGGCGCCACCGGTGGTGGCGATGTGCAAGGTCTTGCCGGCAGTCAGTTCCACCACGCCCTGGGCGCTGGCTGCGCGCAGGGCCTGCTTTGATTGCATGCGCACTTCGTCGTGTTGCGCCTGCACGTTCAGTTCATCGGTGCCGGCTACCACGCTCAATGCATTGCCGCCGTCGCCACCGCCTTCCACGGCAGTGGCCAACATGCCGATGGCCTGGCCTGCATGCAGACGCGCGTCGCCCATCACCGCGGTATCGCTGTCGCCGCCGCTGGCCAATAGCAGGCCTTCGCCGACCGACCAGTGCAGTGCCTGCCCAGCGACATGGACAATGCCAGCCGGCGCCGCGAACCCCAGCAGCGGATCGCCGCTATGCGGTACCCGACCCTCACCGGCGCTTGCCTGCCGCTGCTCGGCTTCGCTGCTGGCAGCTTGGTACTCCGTACCGGCAACCGTGGTCTTGGCGCTGGCCAGCATCGCTGCCAGCGGCGCCTTGTCCGGCACGATGCTGGAGCGGTCCTTGCCGCGTGCGCCTTCCTTCATCGCCAACGCAGTGGTCAGATGCGTGCGCGCCGATTGATTGAAGCGTGTACTCAAGGCCTGCAACTGATTGAGCAAGGCCGCCGGTTGCACGGCTTCGCCCGCAGGACTGTTGCTGCGGTGCGCATAGGCACTGAACCAGCCGCCCGACGTTGTACGCACCGCGCCCCAGGCATCACTGCGCAGCTCGAAGCCGGTGCCGCGCAGGCTGCCAAGGAAGTTGTCGGCCTGATGGCGCAGATGGCCAAGACTCAACTGCGAGGTCTGCTGGCTGCTGGCGAGCTGCACACGCAGTTGCTGGTCGGTGTCATCAAACAGCAGGTGATTGCTGCCTTCGCCGCCGTCCCACTCACGCGAACGGATGCCCCATACCGCGCCCGCATTGCGGTGCGCATCGTCGCCGGCGCCTGCCGCGTGCCAGGCAGGCGCATGGCCGCCACTGAGATTGCCCTGCGCACTGGCGGTGCCATCGCGCGCCTGCGCATAGGCGCTGTGATCGGCGTCGGCACTGGCACCAGCAGGCGTGGGTGCAACACCCGCTTCGCCACGGCCGTTGTACAGCGCACCCAACACGATGGGACGGTCGATATCACCCTCAAGGAAACCGACCAGCACTTCCTGGCCGATACGCGGCAGGAACTGCGCGCCAACACCGGGGCCCGCATAGCGCTGGGCTACCCGCAGCCAGGTGGTGTCGCCCTGCTCATCCTGGAAGTGGAAACGCACCCGAATCCGGCCAAGGCTGTCGGCATGCACGTCCTTGCTGTTGCCGCCCTGCCCCGAGACGACCACCGCGGTCTGATAGCCCGGCACGGTCGGCCGTGGATTCAGCCGATGGCCGTTGCCATCTTCCAGCGCCGGCCGCCACGGCAAGTTCCGCTCGGTCGCCTTGAAGCGATTGGCATAGCCCACTTTCTCGGCCTGCTGCCACAGTCCGGCATCGGTCCCTGCCATCGGCGTGCTACCCAAGGCATCGTCCATCGCCTTGCGTACATCAGTGGGCAGGTTGTTGATGCCCACGTGCTCCACCTCCACCAGCAACAACTCGGGCGCGGTCGCAAACGGCGCCTGCTGCACCTCAAGCCAGGTGCCGGACTGGAAACCACGCACCGTGCCTTGGCCTTGCCAGCTGCGGCCGTGGACTTCATGCGCCTGCGCATGCAAGCGCGCATACCAATCTGCCGCACCGGCATTGCTGAAGGCATATGCGCCAACAACGTCATAGCTTTCGCGCTTGGAGGCCTCACCGCCGCCGTCCAAGGGTAGCTGCGTGCTGATGCTGCGCACCTGACGGTAATCATCGCTGACCAGGCTCAGGCTGGTGCTGCCTAAGGCGCGGCGTCGGCCCAGCATCTGGATGCTGTCCGTGGATTCGGTGGCATCACTGCGATGGAAGCGCACACCGGCTACGGCGCTGCTGGCGTCCTGCGGCAGGCCCAGGCTATCGGCAAAGATCTCCATGCCGTTGCCGCAAGAGGATTGTTCCTCGGCGTACAGGCGCCAACCCAGCCCTTCCTCGGCCAACAGCCGCTGCAGGAAATCCAGATCGCTCTCGCGGTACTGCACGCAATAGCTGCGCACGCGCGTACCAATGAATTCATCGCAGCCTTCGGTCCAGCGCCAATTGGCCAAGTCCGGATAGTCGGCAAGCACCGCGTCGACTATCTCGCGCACGCTCTTATCCTGGAACACACGGCTGTGCCGCGCATGCTGCAGCCACCAGGTCCACGACCGCAGCGACACGCGATAGCGCACCAGTCCGCCATCACTGCCCATGCGCTGTGCGTGCGCGACCAGACCACTGCGTTGCTGCTCGCCACCATCGGCCATGCGCATCACCAGCACCGCCTGGGTGCCAAGCAGCGCATCCAGCGCAACGCCTTGATCGGTGGACAGCACATCCACATCCGTCTGCGCATGCGCAGACAGGCCATCGCGGCCCCACCAGCGTTCGACCATGCCCCCGCCAAATCCCGAGCATCGCCATTGATACTGACGCTGTGCATCACTCGGCGCAGCCACCTGCGCCATCAGGCTATTCAGCTTATCCATGCCAACCCAATGCGTTTCCCGTCTGCCATTCAGCAGACGCGGTAGGATCCCCCAAGCCGAATCTATCAGAACTTTCCTATAGCCCGCGTTACGGGTTGGAGGAGCCGGATTGGTGGGAACAGCTTGGAAATTGGCTCAAATTGCGAGCTTTGCGAATGCTTATGTGAAGACGCAAGACCTATTCACAAATGTGTAGACCTTCAGCGGATCGCGCGTAGAGAGACTGGTGTCACGGTTCTTCGATTTCGCCGGGCGCACCTCAAAACACTTCTGCGATCTGCTCATTGCCGGCTCATGCATATCGCCCCAGCGTTCTTCATGATTCCCCTTCGTCGGAACTATGTTCCAGCAACTTCCTTGCTGACGCCTGAGCTGCGCCCTGCTTCGGCCCCTCCCCTTGCGAAGCAGGGGGAGGTTGGGAGGGCTTGCTGCAGGCGTGCACAGCCCCAAAAGCACCCCTCCCCAGCCCTCCCCTTCGCTACGCGAAAGGGAGGGGGCAGAGCTACTGCCTCCGCCTACTTTTACGGCGGCGTCGCTTTGCCTAACAGGCGCTCATAATCCGGCATCTCCGGCGTGGTGTGCCGCAAGTGGAGGTTGTGCAGGATGGCGTCGAAGCGCTTTTCGCTTTCTTCCAGCGGCGGCGGTTGCTGCTTGAGCTGCGAATAGGTTTGTTGTGGCCAGGCTTGCATCGTCATCGAAACGAAAGGCATTGCCTGCACTCCCTCGATTCCCGGCATGCCCGCATAAAGCTGATAGGTACGCACACTGGGATCGCGCTTGGTCTCGCCCTCGCGGGTGATGGCAATACCGGTTTTATCGAAGCTCAGCCCGCCGGCTAGAATTCCGCCTGGTTTGACAACGTCGCGCCGCTGCACATCATCTGCCGGCATTGTCAGCAATACACCGGGATACGCCAGAACCTGCCTCCAGTTCGAAATTGGCTGTTTGGCGATGCCTTCGCCCATTCCCGGTGCCGGTCGATAGCCGGTGTCGATGCTGTAGGCGACATTGGGGCGGTCCACGTAACGGAACGAGGCGTGCGCGTGGTAATCGGTGGTGCCATCGTCGGGGAAGAACAGGCCCGGGAAACAGACACCGGGTTCGTCCGGTACTTCTCCGGGCGCGCGCAGCCGCATGCGCTTGATGTCGCGGCGGATCTTGGCCATGGCTTCCTCTCGACGCGGATTGCCCTCCTCCGAGTTCACAGTGGACACCAGCGAAATGACATTGCCACCCAGTAGCGCGCGTACGGCCAATCGGCCGGTGCCGCTTTCTGTTGCAAGTTCACCGGGAAAGCCGAAGTTGTGGATGCGTCGGTTACGGGCAATTTTGAGTTCTTGCTTGGCCTCCTCAACTGTTGCTTCTCGTCCCCTGATTATTGCCTCATCCGCCCCCCTTGCTCGAGCCTCCTCAACTGCAGCCTCGCGCCTCTGCACGCCTCTTGTCCACGCAGCAACGCTGGTACCGCGATCTGCAGTCTGATAACGGTCACGATGCATCTCCATCACCTCTTCTGTAGCTGGCTGCGACACCATCACTCGCATGGCCCCGTAGCCCATGCGTTCGCGACGATCGCCAGGTACGCCATCCAGAAACAAGGGTGGTTCGTTGTCCTCCACCTTGCGTAGCGGATCCAGCGCCCATTCGATTGGGCCATCCACCTCGAATACCAGGCGCCCTAGACACTCGCGGGTAGAACCTGGCGTCCAGGCCGGCCTGAAATCGCGCGTTGTCTGCAAACGTGGCATATGCGTCTGCAGGCGCTCTTCAACCATAGGGCCGGAGTGAGGTGCCGACGATGGCATTGAGGCATCACAGCCGGCCGGGCCGAGCAGTAGTGCCGAAACAAGTAGCAGCGTCCGTCCCGTTTCCATGTGTCCTTCCATCGCATTTATGCCTCAAGCTTGAGTTGGCGCCGGCACGGTTTCAACCTGGGCGATTTGCACTTCATCATGCTGGACCTGTTCTTTATCAAGATTGGCCAGAATCGATAGCGCGAAACCCGTGTTATTGCTTTCTTTAGCCAACCAGCCTACCGGCAAAGCACAGATGAAGCCCCGCACACCCACCGGCACACTTTCTGGTGCGATACCGGCCACGCCTTGTGGGCGGGCTTTGGCGTCATAGCCAATCTCCCAGATCAGATGCCCGTCGTCATCGGCTCGCTTTGCTTCACGCCAAAACAGTGGATCAAACGGCATGCGGAACTTCAGCTTGCCACGATTCTCCCCGTACCGCCCCCCCGTTGGCGCGTCTGCAGGCTCCGGATAGCGCCATGTGGGCCAAAGCGCTGCGTTCATATTCATTTCGTTAGTCGGATTTTCCGAAACAACCCTTGCAGGCTCGCTCCTCGGCACAAAGGAAAAGGCCGCTTCATACGCGTTTGCGTTATCAACGGCCCGTCGTCGAATAAGTTCAATGGTGTCCATTGCAGCAGGTTGCCCAAGAACCTCCACGCTCAGCAGTTTTTCCGCTGGCCGCACACTCCCGTTGCCTTTTTCAGCAAAAATATTCCGCCACAAAGACTTTCTAAATTCATGGACGCTCGCTGAAACCTTTGAAGTGCGCAAACCATCCAACTTCACTGCTACCTGCGGCCCCCCAGCAACAATCACCGCAAGTTCTGAATCGCGCATTCCCAGCATGCTACGGTCATTGATATTTGCACTACCCAATACCGCGACATTGTCGTCGGCAATCAACAGCTTGCTGTGCACATAGATCTGATCTGTAACAGGCCGACCGCTGGGCATGACTGCGTGATTGCGTAGGTTGAGTAAAGTTAAGTATTCCGGCCAGCGCTTGCCTTCTTCGTGGCGTAAAAGGTCGTTCAACAACATCTCCTGCGCCTTCTTCAGCGCCTCTTCCTCACTCAGTCCCCCATGCTCTTGCTCATACCGTGCAACCAACGCGCGGCGCACGCAATTGACCAAGCTCTGGGTACCATGCACCAGTGACTGCATGGTCAAATCCACCTGGCGCATAAGGGTGATCTGGTCCAGCATGCCTTCCGGGTGAACTGGCACCAGCAGATAAACATGGAACGGATTACCCTCGTTGATCGCACGCTCGATGCGACGGGCCAGAGCCTTGTTGATCGGGTTGAGCAACTTCGAGTGGTATAGCGGTTTCGGTTGCGGGTTCTGCCGACTCGGTTTCTCCTTGCCCGCGCGCTCCATCACATCGACCGTAGTGATGGTCTCGTGATTGCCGAGGATACGCCGCACCGCACGCTCGAACGCCTGATAGTCATCATCAAGCAGCACCTTCCCGGTGTTCTGCCACTTCACCGTGGCCGGGTTGATGGTATTGATCGGCACATCCTTGATGCCCAACAATTCCGCGTACTTGTCGTAGCCTTCCAAACCGCGGATGGAAACCATCGCGCCCGCTGGCCCTGACAGCGGCTTGTCAGGCTCG
This sequence comes from Stenotrophomonas sp. STEN038, assembly GCF_056759895.1. Classification (NCBI taxonomy): domain Bacteria; kingdom Pseudomonadati; phylum Pseudomonadota; class Gammaproteobacteria; order Lysobacterales; family Lysobacteraceae; genus Stenotrophomonas; species Stenotrophomonas sp. STEN038. Next base: position 115,655 of record NZ_JBRRDW010000004.1, on the reverse strand, counting down.
TAGTCATCCACAAAGCCGGCATTGTCACTCTGAAAAAACTGGCCTTCGATGTAGATGAATTGCTGGGCACCATGAATCGCCTTCAGCATGGCCTTGAGGCAGTTGTTCTGGGCGGGCGGCTTTTCCTGTTTGGCGCCTGCGGCATGCTCTGCCCGCAACAATTCTTTTGGCGCACTACGCAGCACCTGCACCCAACAGCTTTTATTGGCAGCCGCACCCGCGATCACCTGCTTTGATCTGTGCTGCGGTTCGATATTGGCTACATTCGCCCGCGAAGGTGTAACCACATTGAACAGCAGCAAAAAGTAGCGCACCAGCGGCTGGTGGCGATTGGCGGAGTACGTGCCCCGATACGCTTGCGCGACCGCATTCCAACGCTGGGTGAAGTTTCGGCTGAGATCGTGAACTGCCGGCCCCTCGATGCCGCAATGCACGTCATGCCAAGGCTGCCGAGGTTGGCGTTCCGGATCGACCATGCGGGTCTGGCCCGGGTGCTGCTGCAGGGGCTCGTCGAACAAACGGTCATAGCGCGGGAAGGTGCCAATCCACTCGCTGGACAGGCTAACCAGGACGCCAACGAAGGCATTCACAGCCTCCTCGACCAACGCGAAGATCTCTTTCTTGTACGGAAGCTGGGAGATATCGACCCCGAGCAGCAGGTCCCACATCAGGTCAACGCCTTGCCTGAACTCCTGCCCGCCCTTCTCCCAAATACTGCGAATTTGATCACGTTGCGGAGATGGCACCTTGTTCCAAAGCCATTGTTGGGCCTCGATAGCTTTGGCTTCGCCATACTCCAGCGCTTTATCGCCCATCCCTTCCAGCGGGTTATGGCGATCAGCGAAGTCTTTTATGCCATCGCGTCGATCACCCACCCAGTCGCTTATGCCCTTACTGAAGTCGACGGTACGCGCAAAAATGCCCCTCGCTGGCGTGAACGGAAACACGGCCAATCCCCGCCCCATCGGCAACAAACCAGCGATCAGCAGTTCTATCAGCGGCACGCAGTCACTCAACTGCATCGCCGTTGGTTCCTTGATTGGGGGAATATTTGGCGAATAGTATTCCCCCAAAGTCCGCCCTTCGGCCAGCAAACTATACGTACCGGTTTCGCGCCTGCCGTAGGCCAGATCAATGCCGCCAACGAACGCTTTTTTGTTGTCCACTACCACCATTTTCTGATGATGCGAGAAGAACGCGTTCAAGCTGCTCATGTCGCTCTGGCCGAGCGCTGGCATGCAGTACGCACGGCCCTTCCTGGGAACTCTATTGATCAGGCCCTTTCCACCATTGAGATGGAACACCGCCATCATCGTGTGCAGATATCCGGTATCTATCGGCCCCGGCGGCGCCAACCACGGCATCACATAGACCGTGGCACCATTTTCCACAGCCTTGTCCAGACAGGACAGCAACGTACTGCCGTCACCCATCTGGACGGCGTAATTGATCTGCCAGCCCGCTATGAAAACACTCTCCTGAGCGTTACTGATCTCACGAGCAACGCGCTTGAAGTAGCTGTCACCACAGACAAAGAACTCGACATCATGACCCGGCAGCGGCTGCCCAAATACCTCGGACCATTCGGGGAGCGCAGGGTCGAGCACAACACTTTGGCCTTCGAATGCCTCGCCCAACTTGTCGTCAGTATTGGTCAAAAACCAGCCAGGCTGCTCGAAGGCGCGTTGCGCCTTGCCACTACCATCAACAATCTGAGTTACCGTCCTTGCACCTGTCATGAGTCCGTTCCTTGCGCCAACGCGCCGTAATTGCGTGGCAGTTCAACGCTTGATGAGATCTTTCAGCTTTGTCGACGTTCCACTTTGATCGAACCGCTCGAGCGCGCTCCTTGCATAGTCCATTTCGCCCTGTTGCCGTATTCCGACCATGTCGGTGCGCACAACCGAGGTAAAACCTGCAGCGCCAAGTTCCATGCGCAGGCGCTGGTCGTCATCCCAATCGCCGTTGTCGCGCGCAACGTTGATCTGCACCGAATGCCCCGGATACAGCAACCAAAGCTGGCTGGGGGTACTGGCGTACTCACGCGCCAATAGCTGTTTCTGCTCGTCATCAAGCACAACTTGCCCATCGGCATCGGTCGCACCTTCCAGTAGTACCCGCTTTGGGTCGCGCAGCACGGCACCCGCTGGTTTGCCGCGATTCTTGATGATCTTCCATGACGTCTCCGCCAGCGGATTGCCCGTTGGGCCAGGCATGTCCTGCAACCAGAAATTGAAATCCATAGGCTCAGGCGCGAAGCTTGGAACTGGGAATACAGGGAGCTCCCGCGCCAGTTCAGCCGGTCCTACGAACGACTTCTTGCTCGCATGCACGGTAATCGTGCCCGGGCAGTTGAACGTGATGTTCCCGCCCTCGATGGTCACGCTGGCGCCACCCGAAGTAGCAATGTGAATCGTCTTACCAGCGGCAAGCTCCACCACACCCTGCGCACTGGCAGCGCGTAATGCCTGCTTTGACTGCAGTCGCACTTCTTCGTTCTGGGCCTGCACATTCAACTCACCTGTACCGGCAACCACGCTCAATGCATTGCCATCGCCCGCGCCGCCCTCAACCGCACACGCCAGCATGCCGATGGCTTGCCCGGCGTGCAGTCGTGCGTTGCCCATGACCGCGGTGTCACTGTCGCCACCACTGGCCAGCAGCAGGCCTTCGCCTACCGACCAGTGCAATGCCTGCCCTGCGACGTGCACGATGCCTGCTGGCGCGGCAAAGCCCAGCAACGGGTCGCCGCTGTGGGGGACGCGGTCATTCCCCGCTGTTGCCTTGCGCTGCCCAGCTTCGCCGCTTGCAGCATCGAACTCAGCGCCTGCGACCGTGGTCTTGGCGCTGGCCAGCATTGCAGCCAGCGGTGCCTGATCCGGCACGATGCTGGAGCTGTCCTTGCTGCGTACGCCTTCCTTCATTACCAACGTGCTGGTCAGGTGGGTGCGTGCGGCTTGGCTGAAGCGGGTGCTCAGGCTTTGCAGCTGGTTGAGCAAGGCCGCTGGTTGCACCACTTCGCCGGCGGGGCTGCTGCTGCGATGCGCATAAGCGCTGAACCAGGCGCCGGAGCTTGCCCGTACTGCGCCCCAGGCGTCGCTGCGCAGTTCAAACCCTGTGCCACGCAGGCTGCCGAGGAAGTTGTCGGCTTGGTGACGCAGGTGGCCGAGGCTCAGCTGCGCGGCCTGCTGGCTACTGGCCAGCTGCACGCGTAGTTGTTGGTCGCTGTCGTCGAACAGGAGGTGATTACTGCCTTGGCCACCTTCCCATTCGCGTGAGCGGATGCCCCAGACTGCGCCGGGATTGCGATGTGCTTCGTCGCCTGCGCCCGCTGCGTGCCAAGCAGGGGCGTGGCCGCCACTCAGGTTGGCTTGTGCGCTGGCGGCGCCATCGCGGGCCTGTGCGTAGGCGCTGCGGTCGTCACTGGCGCTGGCGCCAGCGGGTGTGGGTGCGATGCCGGCTTCGCCGCGGCCGTTATAAAGCGCGCCCAGGACGATGGGCCGATCGATATCGCCATCGAGGAAGCCGACCAACACTTCCTGGCCTACACGCGGTAGGAACTGTGCGCCAACGCCGGGGCCAGCGTAACGCTGTGCGACACGCAGCCAGGTGGTGTCGGCTTCGCCATTCTGGAAATGGAAGCAGACGCGGATGCGCCCCATGCTGTCTGCGTGGACGTCCTGGCCCTTGCCGCCATGCGAAGCCACCACGCGTGCGGTCTGGTAGCCGGGCGCGGTCGGGCGCGGGTTCAAGCGCTGGCCGGTGCCATCCACCAACGCAGGCCGCCATGGCATTGCATGCTCGGTAGCCTTGAAGCGGTTGGCATAGCCCACTTTCTCGGCCTGTTGCCATAGCGCTGCGTCCGCTGTGCCGATGGGCGCTTTGCCCAGCGCGTCGTTCATTGCGTGGCGAACATCGGTGGGCAGGTTGTTGATGCCGGCGTGTTCCACTTCGGCCAGCAACAACTCTGGTGCTGCGGAGAACGGGGCCTGCAGTACCTGCAACCAGGTACCGGATTGGAAACCACGCACAGTGCCCTGGCCAAGCCAGGTGCGGCCGTGCACTTCATGCGACTGTGCTTGCAGCCTGGCGTACCACGCTGCCGCGGCGGCGTTGCTGAAAGCGTAGGCGCCGACCGGGTCGTAGCTCTCGCGCTGCGATTGCTCACCGCCGCCATCCATCGGCAATTGCGCGGTGATGCCACGCACGGAGCGGTAATCGTCGCTGAGCAGGCTGATGCGGGTACTGCCCAAGGCACGGCTTCTGCCCAGTGCCTGGATGCTGTCGCTGGATTCGGTGGCATCACTGCGATGGAAGCGCACGCCGATCTTGGCACTGGCTGCATCCTCGGGTAATGCCTGGCTGTCGGCGAAGATCTCCATGCAGTTGCCGCACGGTGCTTGCTCGTCCTGGTACAGCCGCCAGCCCAGGCCTTCTTCGGCCAGCAGCCGTTGCAGGAAATCGAGGTCACTTTCGCGGTACTGCACGCAGTAGCTGCGCACGCGCGATGCAATAAACTCATCGCAGCCTTCGGCCCAGCGCCAGTTGGCAAGATCCGGATAGTCCTGCAGAACGGCATCCACAATCTGCCGCACATTGCTGTCCTGGAAAACCCGGCTATGGCGCGCGTGCTGCAACCACCAGGTCCAGGAATGGAGTGACAAGCGGTAGCGCACCAATCCGCCATCACTGCCCATGCGCTGCGCCGATGCGATCAAACCGCTGCGTCGCTGTTCGCCACCATCTGCGGTGCGGATCAGCAACGCTGCCTGCTTGGCGAGCAGTGCATCCAGGTCGATGTGTTGATCGGTGGAAAGTACGTCCACTTCGGTCAATGCATGTGCGGACAAGGCATCACGCCCCCACCACCGCTCGACCACGTTGCTACCAAGTTCAGCGCACTGCAATTGGTACTGACGCTGCGCATTGCCCAGCACAGCGACCTGTGCCAGAAGGTTATTCAGCTTATCCATGCCTATTCCAGATGTGACGACCGTCTGCAATCTGCAGACACCAATCGGATTCCTTTCGCGGAATTTACCAGAAGTCGTCGTAACAGGTTTTCACAATCCAGGCATTGCTCCTTTAACAAAGCGCATGGAGCCGTGCACAGCAACTGTCCCTTTGCATGCGCAAAAAATGTGTTGTTTCAGCGCTTACTGCTTGCGTTGCGTTGCGTTGCCAGAAAGCTGATTCAACAGGCGCGTTGTCCGGCCTTGAAGCTATTGATAATTGAGATTCTTCTTGAATGTCCGAACATGCGGCGAATTTACCGACAGGCCCGCGGTCCGGACAGCGCTACAGCGCAGATAACGCAGTGCCAGCCCATTTGAGCGATGATCGGTCACCGCGTATCCGGATTCAGCCGTACCCAGCACTTCACCGCCCCGCGTTGCCCTGCACTACCACCGAGCCAAGGACCCGCCACATGCAGTGGATTGATGATCTTGAAGTGGATGCCTGGAATACCGTGATTGAAGAACTTGTCTGGCACCTGCGCAACGGCCGCACGCCGACTGCGATCACCCGTCAGCTATTGCCTGATCGGGGAATTGAGTTCCGCTTCAACGGCGTGGACCCTGCATTTCTGCCGGTGCCGGACGAAGCCTTTGAGACGCACTGGAACGACGCCATCGCCATCATCGCGCGCTTCCCGCAGCTCAATGCATTGCGTTTTCGGTGCAATGTTTGATCTGCGTTCCTGATCAGCGCGAAGGATTGATAGCGGAAATGACGCAGCCCGGATAAGCGCAGCGCACCGGGGGACAAGGATTTCGTGGTCTTTCAGATCGCCAAAGGCCCCTGAGTACGCTGCACTTACCCGGGCTACGACTGCAAACCAGAGATCCCTGCGCGTTGAGTTTCTTGCGAAGAACACCCCTCCCCAACCCTCCCCTTCGCTGCGCGAAAGGGAGGGGGCGAAGCGGTAGTGCCGAGCCATGCTCGGCAGAGGCTTTCCTGGTAGAGCCCCAGCCGAGCATGGCTCGGCTCTACACAATCAAACGCCGCCCCCTGCACCTTCGGTGCAAGGGAGGGAGCTTGTCAGACAAGGTCTGGATGACGATCGATCAGTGCCTGCTTGCGCCGCTCAAGATCGGCAAGCTTGTCCTGCATGTCGTTGATCTCAACATCCAGGCCATCAACACTTGCCTCGATATGGTCGTACTGCTCCTGCAGCAGCTCGCGCGCTTCGCGGCGGCTACCCGCATTCGGCGTATCGCCGCGCATCGGCTTGTTGGCCGTCTCATGCATGAAGTACGCGGTTACCAGACCAATCAGCGCCACTACCATCAGGTAGTAGGCCGGCATCATCAGGTCGCCGGTGGTTTCCACCAGCCACGCGGCAAGCGTAGGAGTGACACCGGCAATGATCACCGAGATGTTGAACGCACTGGCCAGTGCGCTGTAGCGCACACGCGTTGGGAACATCGCCGGCAAGGTTGAAGCCATCACGCCGATCAGGCAATTCAACAATACCGCCAGCAACAACAGACCAACGAAGATCCAACCGGTATTGCCGCTGGTGATCAGATGGAACGCCGGGATCGCAGCAATCAGCAAACCAAGACTACCCGCGGCAATGAACGGACGACGGCCGATGCGGTCGCTGGCCATACCGACAAACGGCTGCACGAACAGCATGCCCACCATCACCACGATGATGATCAACACACCATGATCTTCTGAGTAATGCAGGTTATGCGACAGGTAGGTTGGCATGTACGTCAGCAACATGTAGTAGGTGACGTTGGTGACCAGCACGATACCCACACAGACCAGCAGCGAACGCCAATACTTGGTCACGATCTCCTTGAAGGAGATCCGCGGCGCGCTGCCGACGGCGTCCTGATCCTCTTTCTCCATGCGCTCCAGCTGCTCGGTGAAGGCCGGGGTTTCCTCCGCTGCATGGCGCAGGTACAGGCCAATCAAGCCCAGCGGCGCGGCGAGGAAGAACGGAATACGCCAGCCCCACTCAAGGAACTGCGCTTCGCCAACGATGCTGCTCAGCAATACCACCACGCCGGCACCGGAAACAAAGCCAATGATCGAGCCGAAGTCCAACCAGCTGCTGAGGAAGCCACGTCGCCGGTCCGGTGCGAACTCGGCAACGAACACCGCAGCACCGGTGTACTCGCCACCAACGGAGAAACCCTGCGCCAACTTGCACAGCAGCAACAGGATCGGCGCGAGTATGCCGATGCTTTCATACGATGGAATCAAACCGATGCAGAAGGTACTGACTGCCATCAGGATGATGGTTGCCGACAGCACTTTCTGCCGGCCGAATTTGTCCCCCATGACCCCAAAAAACACGCCGCCCAGCGGACGCACCAGGAACGGCACCGAGAACGTTGCAAGCGCGGCGATGGTCTGCACGCTGGGCGACGCTTCCGGGAAAAACACCTTGCCCAAGGCATAGGCGACAAAGCCGTACACACCAAAGTCAAACCACTCCATCGCATTACCCAACGCGGCGGCGGTGACTGCTTTCTTTACTTTTGCCTTATCGATGACGGTAATGTCTTCGATTTGCAGCGGCTCATTGCGGATAGTGGATTCACCTGTAGACATGACAGGACCAGTCCTCCCGTTACTGAGTTGATTGCGTGCTTGGCCTTGGCTTACATGAGTTCGCGCAGGCCGTAATGCGCACGAAGGAATGCCCCGCGGCAAGGCCACGGGAACGGTCGGGGACAGAAAAAACCGGGATCATCCCGGTAAAGGCGCAGTGCCGGCTGTCCAAGCATCAACAGGCAGGGTGCCTGTGCGTAATCGCTGAATGATGCTGAGCCCGCAAATTCTACGCGAACAGCTGTTAAGGCTTGTTAAAGGCGCGTCTACAGCGTTTCCCGTGCAGACACGCAATACGGCATGCTTCAACGATGAATACGGCCGAGCATGCGCGTTAGCAGTACGATAAGCCCTGTTGCCGCACAGCCCACTGCGTAACAAATGATGTCGCCCCACGAGAACGTATTGCCTATCACCATGTACATGACATCACCACGCACGTAGCCAAGCCGCTCAGCGACATGGAAATACTGTGCAAACTCGATGCCGCAAGCGAACACGAACACAAACAGCAGGACCAGATAATCATTGATGCGCAGAACGCTGCGGATCATTGCGTAAAGCAGGATCACCACCAGTACATCACCGAGGTAAGCACGTATCCACGACACATGCGGCAGGCGTGTGGCGATGATCACTTCGACAACGAATACCAGAACCGCCAACAGCACATGCCAGCCACTGATTGCGAACAGACCGCTTCGCTTCGCGGTGAGCGGCAGAGAATCAGCGCCAGTTTGCATTGGCACCCCAGAACTCAACAGCACGCGCGTAAGCGGTACGGTCAATCGGCACACCTGAGCCACCTTCTTCAACACCCAAGGCATTGCGCATCATGGTGATGGGCGCCATCGGAATTTCTTCGGCAGTGGCGGTGTACAGGCAGCCCACCACGCCCCAGTCGGCTTCGATCGGCGAGCCTTCCTTCTCCAGCTGTTCGCGGCTGTAGAGGATGACCACCAGATACTCGGCCACCGCCGGCTCAACGCCTTCGAACCAGCGCACCAGCACCGGCAACTCCTCGCGGCTGCGCGCCTCGTACCCCGAGCGCAGCAGGTGCCGGTTCTGTTCGGTGAGCGCTACGGTCAGGCAGCGGGTGCTGGTCCAGTTCCTGTAGACATGCAGCTTGCAGAACGGCGCATAGCCATCGAGCACCTTGTCGGCAGCATGCGTATTCAAATACTGCTCGAACTCCTCGGCACTGCAGTCCTGGATGGTATTGGCGCGCGGCGTGCGCGGAAACAAACGGGTACGTGCAAACGGCGTCAGGTAGATGGACATCATCGCTTCCAGCAAAGGAGGGCGACATTGTCGGCGATCGGTGCGAAGACCGGAACCGCGGCATCTACGTCCACTGCTCGCAGCGAGCCTTCGCCAGCCAGCTCAGGCCTGCGCCTGCGCCTCGTGTTCGGCCACATCCATCGACGGCGTGCGCCAGCCGGAGTTGACGCCCCACAGATAGAACACGACACCAATTGCTGCCACCAGCAGCAGATCCCAGCCATAGCTCAGGTAGCCAGCGCCGCCGAAGGCAGTACTGCCCGCCCACGACACCAATGCCAACAGTGGCAGATAGCAGATCAACCACATCGCACCTTTCAGCTGGCGCGAGAAATCATGCCAACCAATCTTGCGCTGGTAGTAGATGTACACCGGTAAGGCCACAACCATCAGCAGGATGATTTCGCCGGTGAGAGGCCAGCGCGCCCAATACAGCAGTTCGGTGGCCATCACGAAGGCCACACCTGCCAGTATCGGCAGCGCTACTACCCGCAATGGGCGATGCAGGTTCGGCGCGGTGCGACGCAGCGACATCACGCTGATCGGCCCCGTCATATAGGAGATGACTGTAGCCACAGAGATCACCGCCGCCAGCGTGCCCCAGCCACGGAAGAAGAACAGGAACAGGAAGGACACCGCCAGGTTCAGCCACATCGCTGGGCGCGGCACGCCCCAGCGCGGATGGATGTTGCCCAGCACCTTGGGCGCGGTGCCGTTCTGCTGCATGCCGTAGATCATGCGCGCGGTGGTTGCGGTGTAGGTCATGCCGGTGCCGCTGGGGCTGACGAAGGCATCCACGTACAACAGCATCGCCAGCCAATGCAGGTTGAGGATCAAGGCCAACTGGGCGAAGGGCGAACGGAAATCGATGCCATGCCAACCGTGCTCGGCCAGCATTTGGCTCGGTACCGCGCCGATATATGCCACCTGCAGCAGTACATAGATCACCGCCGCCAACAGGATCGATCCGACCACCGCAAACGGAATACTGCGGCCGGGGTTGCGCGCCTCACCAGCTAGGTTTACTGGGCTCTGGAAACCGTTGAAGCTGAAAACAATGCCGGCAGTAGCGATCGCGGTGAGGATGGCGGAGAAATCCAGAATCGGCGTGCCCGGCCCTTTCAAACCGACCGAGAAATTCTCGCTGTGGAAACCACTGGCGATCAAAGCCACGCCAGTAAGCGCCGGCACGATCAGCTTGAAAACGGTGATGGCGCTGTTGGAATGCGCGAACAGCTTCACGCTCCAGAAGTTGATCAGGAAATAGACCACCACCAGCACTGCGGCAATCAGCAGGCCGGCATGGCTGAGTTCACCCATTCCGCCCGGCTGCTGCACGTACATGTCCTGCGCCCATTGCCATGGCCACGATGCCATGTATTGCACAGACGCTTCCGCCTCGACCGGGATCACCGAGACGATGGCGATCCAGTTGGCCCAGGCGGCAATGAAGCCGACCAATGAACCGTGCGAGTAATGGCTGTAGCGGACCATGCCACCGGATTCGGGGAACATCGCACCAAGCTCGGCATAGGTGAGCGCGATGGTGAGGATGATGGCCGCTCCCAGCACCCAGGCCCAGATCGCGCCGGGCCCAGCCAGACCAGCGGCCCGCCAGGCTCCGAACAGCCAGCCTGAGCCGATGATCGAGCCCAGGCCGGTGAGCATCAGGGCAATGGGGCCGACGTCGCGGCGGATGGCGCTGGATGCGGTCATGGTGGCTTTCCAATTGGGACGGCGCCGGGGCGGCGTTGGCGACCGATCATCGCAAACCAGACGTTAAGCCGAGCGTCGTTTGCGGTGGCGAGGTGTTGCCGCCAGAACTTGCACAGCCAACGGATTGCTGTCGTTCGATGACATGCCCAAAGCGGCAAAGCCCGCTGCCGCTATCTACCCCCTCCCTTGCGCCGAAGGCGCAGGGAGGGGGCGCAAGCAGACTGCTTTCCCTAGTCTCGGCTGAAACAATTGCATATCCATCTTGATGGAGAGATATAATCGCCAACATCCCGTCAGCCCCGGCCGTTTCCGATGACCGCGCTTAGCTTTGAGTTCTACCCGCCCAAGACCGATGACCAGCGCGCCCAGCTGGACCGTACCGCCGCCAAGCTCAAGGCCCACGCGCCGGAATACGTGTCGTGTACCTTCGGTGCCGGTGGCTCGACCCTGAGCTATACCTCCGAGACCGTGCGCCACCTCAACCAGCATCACGGCCTGCAGGCGGCACCGCACCTGTCCTGCGTCGGCGGCACCCGCGAGGAGATCCGCGAGCTGCTCAAGCTCTACCGCGCCATCGGGGTGAAACGCATCGTCGCCCTGCGCGGCGACCTGCCCTCGGGCATGGGCTTCCCCGGTGACCTGCGTTACGCCTCCGAGCTGATCGCCTTCATCCGTGCCGAGCACGGCGATGCCTTTCGTATCGAAGTCGGCGCCTATCCGGAAACCCACCCGCAAGCCAGCGATGCACTGACCGACCTGCGCCATTTCAAGACCAAGATCGACGCAGGTGCCGATGCCGCCATCACCCAGTATTTCTACAACCCCGACGCCTATTTCCACTTCGTCGATGCCGCACGCAAGCTGGGCGTTGAGGTACCGATCATTCCCGGCGTCATGCCGATCTCCAACTTCAGCCAGCTGCGTCGTTTCTCCGAACAATGCGGCGCGGAGATCCCGCGCTGGATCAGCAAGCGCATGCAGGCCTATGGCGACGATGCCGAATCGGTACGCAGCTTCGGCGCCGACGTGGTTGCCGGGCTGTGCGAACGCCTGATCGCCGGCGGCGCACCGTCACTGCATTTCTACACACTCAATCTGGCCAAGCCGACCAATGCCGTGCTGGAACGCATCGGCCACAACTGAACCGCCATCACTTCCTGCGTGCACAGCCACCGGCTACCCTTGGCCGATGCGCCTGTTGTTGCTCCTGCTGCTCACCTGCTCCGCCCTGCCGGCATTCAATGCACGCGCGCAGCAGATCAACCGCTGCACCAATGCGCAGGGACAAACCGTCTATGGCGACAAGCCCTGCGAGGTGATGGGCGCCCGCGCGCGGCTGCTGCCAAATCCGCGTGCAGTCGGCGGCAGTGGCTTGTACCGCGACAGCTGCGCACGGCGGCTCAGCGAACTGGTCGCGCAGATCCAATCGGCTGCCGATGCGCGCGATCCCAATCGCCTGTCAGGCATCTATCTCTGGAATGGGCTTTCCAGCGCTGCCGCGACCCGGGTGATGGATAGGCTGGACGAGATCGTGCAACGGCCGTTGATCGACATCGCACCGGTGTTTCCAGAAGAACCGGCTTATGTTCCCGCGCCGCCCGAGCCATTCACCTATACCGATGGCACCCCGGTCAATCCCGCGCAGGCGGCCGGCACCAGTGGCTATCCGGAAGTGCAGGCGATCAGCAATGCCGGCAGCGGCCCACGTCGTCCAATAGCGTTGCGCCTGGAGCAGACCCTGCCGCGCAGCGCCACGCCGACGCGGACCATCCTGCATCTGCGCCGCCAATACAACTGCTTCTGGATCACCTTGTAAGCGCTACGCGACGCCGCCAGCGGCTCAGGCCTGCGGCCACAATGCGCGAATCGCGGCAACACCCAAGGCACCATGGCGACGCGCGGTTTCGACATCGCCAGCATCCATGCCACCAATCGCATAGATCGGCAGCGAGACCCGCTCACGCAGTTCAACAAAGGCATCCCAACCCAAACTGGCCGCCTCCGGATGGCTGGCGGTGGCTTGCACCGGCCCCAGCACCGCGAAGTCGCAGCCCAGCTGCTGTGCCGCCTGCAACTGCACAAGATCGTGGCAGGACGCGGCCACCAGCATTGATTCGGGCAGAGGCCGCGCCTGTAGCTGCAATAGCTGCTCGCTACCAAGGTGCACGCCGACACCCAGCGCACTGGCCAAGGCGATATCGCGATTGACCAGCACTTCAACCTGCTTGCCGAAGCGCTCGACCACGGTTCTGGCCAAGGCTTCGCGCTGCGCTGCCATCGGGGTGCGCAGCTGGATGCGGCGGATGCCGCCGGCGATGGCGGCCTCGATCGACGCCAACCATGGGTCCACGCCATCAGTCGGCTCCGGCGTGACCAGGTAGTGGCAGGGCTGGCGCAGCGCCGCCACCACCGGTAGATCGGCCGGCGGCATCGAATAGCGCGACAGCTTGTCCGGGGTAACCCAGGTGATGGCCTGACCCTCGCGGCCGCGTGCCGTGCCCTTCCAGTTGTGCACACGACGCACTTCCAGGCGCAGGCGCTTGTCCGGGTAGATCTGCGGCACGTCCATCACCCACTCACCGATCTCAGCCTCGATGCCGAGTTCCTCGCGCAGTTCACGTGCCAGCGCCTGCTCCGATGTCTCGCCAGGCTCGCGCTTGCCACCGGGGAATTCCCAGAGACCGGCCATGTCGCTGTCGCCGGTGCGCCGATTGAGCAGGATGCGGCCACGCGCGTCGGTGATGACGGCGGCCACGACGTGGATCGAGCGTGAAGGGGATGTCATGCCCTGAGCATGCCGAAAACAGGGCTGTTGGTGCAATCGTTCGCTGAGCCCCTGTAGTGCCGAGCCATGCTCGGCAGGGGCCTTACCGGCGATGCATCGGACAGGTCGTCGGCTTCGCGGCTGACGCCGCTTCCCACAAAAGCCAGGCTGACTGTAGTGCCGAGCCATGCTCGGCAGGGGCTTCACCGGGAATGCCCTTGCCGAGCATGGCTCGGCACTACAAGGCTGCGCTCAAAAAAAGCCCCGCAATGGCGGGGCTTCTTCTTAGTTCAGTTGGCCGTGGCAGTGCTTGTACTTCTTGCCACTTCCGCACGGACACGGATCGTTGCGGCCGACCTTGGGGGCATTGGCTTCGTCGAGCACGTCCGCCGCTTCCTCGTCGGCACTGTAGCCGCCGTTGTCCTGGTGCTGGAACTGCGACATCTGCAGACGCGCTTCGGCCTGCTGGCGCTCCAGCTGCTCCATCGCCGCCACTTCTTCCTCGCTGCGCACGCGTACGCGCGACAGCATGGTGATCACTTCGCGCTTGACGTTCTCCAGCATTTCCGAGAACAGCTCGAAGGCCTCCTTCTTGTACTCCTGCTTGGGCTGCTTCTGCGCATAACCGCGCAGGTAGATGCCCTGGCGCAGGTAATCCATGCGAGCCAGATGCTCCTTCCAGCTCTGGTCGAGCACGGTCAGCATCACGTGCTTTTCCAGTGCGCGCATGGTCTCCGCACCAACCGCCGCTTCCTTCTGCGCGAAGTGCTCGTCCATACGGTCGATGACCTTCTGCACGATCGCTTCGGCGTCCAGTTCTTCGTGTGCCTTGACCAGGCCAACCACGTCCATCTCCACGCCGAACTCGCCTTCCAGCGTGGCCTGCAGGCCCTGCAGGTCCCACTGCTCGTCCACCGAGTTCGGCGGCACGAAGCGGGAGACCAGGTCATAGATCACGTCGCCGCGGATGCCGTCGATGTTTTCCTTGACCGACTCGGCATCCAGCAGCTCATCGCGCTGGCCGTAGATCACCTTGCGCTGATCGTTGTTGACGTCGTCGAAGTCGAGCAGGTTCTTGCGGATGTCGAAGTTGTGCGCTTCAACCTTGCGCTGTGCCTTCTCGATCTGACGGCTGACCATGCGGTCTTCGATGACGTCGTCTTCCTTCATGCCCATCATGCGCATCGCCTTCTGCACCCAATCGGAGGCGAAGATGCGCATCAGGTTGTCTTCCAGCGACAGGTAGAAACGGGACGAACCCGGGTCGCCCTGGCGACCCGAACGGCCGCGCAGCTGGTTGTCGATACGACGCGATTCGTGGCGCTCGGTGCCGACGATGTGCAGGCCGCCAGCCGCCTTGACCGCTTCGTGACGTTCCTGCCACGCCGCCTTCACTGCGGCCTTCTGCTCGTCGCTGATGTCTTCACCCAGCTCGTGCAGTTCGGTTTCCAGCGAGCCGCCGAGCACGATGTCGGTACCACGGCCGGCCATGTTGGTGGCGATGGTGACCGAGCCCGGACGACCCGCGTTGGCAACGATGGTCGCTTCGCGGTCATGCTGCTTGGCGTTGAGCACTTCGTGCTTCACGCCGGCCTTGCGCAGGTGCTCGGACAGCATTTCCGAGGTTTCGATCGAGGTGGTACCCACCAGCACCGGCTGGCCGCGCTTGGCGCATTCTTCAATGTCGGCCAGCACCGCGTTGAACTTGCCCTTGCGGTTGAGGAACACCTGGTCCGGGTAGTCCTTGCGCACGGTCGGCTTGTTGGTCGGGATGACCAGCACTTCCAGGCCGTAGATGCTCTGGAATTCGAACGCTTCGGTATCTGCCGTACCGGTCATGCCGGACAGCTTCTTGTACATGCGGAACAGGTTCTGGAAGGTGATGCTGGCCAGCGTCTGGTTTTCACGCTGGACCGGCACGCCTTCCTTCGCTTCCACCGCCTGATGCAAGCCATCGGACCAGCGACGACCGGCCAGGGTACGGCCGGTGAATTCGTCGACGATGACGACTTCGCCATCACGCACGATGTAGTCCACGTCACGCTGGTAGATGGCGTGCGCGCGCAGGGCGGCGTTGAGGTGGTGGACCACGGTCAGGTTCTGCGCGGCGTACAGGCCGTTGTCGTTGTCCGCACCGATGATGCCGGCTTCGCGCAGCAGCTCTTCGGCGTGTTCCATGCCGGCTTCGGACAGGAAGACCTGCTTGCCCTTCTCGTCGACCCAGAAGTCGCCCTCGCCTTCCTCGGTTTCCTGCTTGATCAGGCCCGGCACCACGCGGTTGACGCGGATGTACAGCTCGGGTGAATCGTCGGCCGGACCGGAGATGATCAGCGGGGTACGCGCCTCATCGATCAGGATGGAGTCGACTTCGTCGACGATGGCGTAGTGCAGGCCGCGCTGGAAACGATCGGCGCGGGTCAGCGCCATGTTGTCGCGCAGGTAGTCGAAGCCGAATTCGTTGTTGGTGCCGTAGGTGATGTCGGCGTCATAGGCAGCACGCTTGTCACCATGCGGCATGCCCGGATAGACCACGCCGACACTCAAGCCCAGCCAGTTGTACAGCTTGCCCATCTGCGCCGAGTCGCGGCGGGCCAGGTAGTCATTGACCGTGACCACGTGCACGCCCTTGCCTTCCAGCGCGTTGAGGTAGACCGGCAGCGTTGCCACCAGGGTCTTGCCTTCACCGGTACGCATTTCCGCGATCTTGCCCAGGTGCAGGACCATGCCGCCGATCAGCTGGACGTCGTAATGGCGCATGCCAAGCACGCGCTTGGAGGCTTCGCGGCAGACCGCAAAGGCTTCCGGCAGCACCTTGTCCAGGGCTTCGCCAGCGGCGATGCGCTCACGGAACTCGGGGGTCTTGGCCTTCAGCTGGTCATCGGAGAGCTTCTGGATCTCCGGTTCCAAGGCATTGATCTTGGCGACGATACGGTTGAGCTGGCGAAGCTGGCGCTCGTTACGGCTGCCAAAAACGCGGGTAAGCAGGCTGTTGATCATTGAAGGAACCGGTTTGAATGAAATGCCGTGCGACCTGGCTCACCCCCTGGGTTGACCGGTCACAAACGAAACAGGGCGCAATGCGCCCTGTCGATGGCAACGCCTATTGTAGCTTGGGGCGAACGCTTGGGTTTCAAGCACCCCAAAACAAGTCAGCCGGAGCTGACTTGCCACCCATCAGCCACGGCTGAGCCGGCCGACCGGCGTGTTGCCACCCTCGCCGAGGAATTTGCGCGGGTTCATTACCACGCCGTTCTGCCAGACCTCGAAATGCACGTGAGCGCCGGTCGAACGGCCGGTGGAGCCGGCCTTGGCCACTTCCTGACCGGCCCGCACCAAACCGCCTTCACGCACGGTCAGGCGCGAATTGTGCGCATACAGGGTCTTGTAGCCATTGCCGTGGTCGATCTCGACCACGTTGCCGTAGCCTCCCTTCACGCCGGAGAAGCTGACCACACCGTCGGCCACGGCCAGCACCGGGTCGCCAACGCGGGCGTGGAAGTCCATGCCCTTGTGGTTGCCAACACCGCGGCCGAACGGGTCGGCGCGGCCACCGAAGCTGGAAGTGACGTAGGTGTTGCGGATCGGCATGCGCGAAGGCACGGCGTTCTGTTCGAGCTGGTGGTCGAACAGCAGCGATTCCATCACCGATAACTGTTTGCCTGAAGCAGCGAAGCGCTGCTCCAGCACCTGTAAGTCGGTGTTTACCGCGCTGACCGGGATGTCCTGGGTCGGGCCGGGCTCGCCTTCACCCATACCGGGGGTTTCCTGGAAGTCGAACTCGCCGTCTTCCAGCTTGCCCATCTGGGTCAGGCGCTCACCCAGGGCGTTGAGCCGGGTGGCCTGCGCCTGCAGCTCGCCGAGGCGGGCGGCCAGCGCGTTGACCTGGGTCTGCGCATCGGCGCGGACCTTGGCCAGTTCCTGCTGCTGATGGTCAACCTTGGACTGCAGCGCCGCATCGCCGGCCATGCCAATGGCGAAGCTCAGGGCCACGCCCATCAGGCAACCAAGGCCAAGTACGCTACCCAACAGGGCTTGAGGACGATCCTCAAAGAACATCTGAACACGTGAAAACGGCGTCTTGGCCTTTTGTTCACGCGTTTTGATTACGATCTTTTTAAATGTCATTGAAAAATTCTTATGTCAGAGCCGAAATCCAGTGTTCGTTCCCGTTCCGCGCCCAAACAGGCGCTGGAAGCGGCGATGGCGGACAAAGCAGGTAATCCGCTGCGCCGAGCCCTGTGGCTTGATGCGATGGACCGGCAATTGCGCCCCCATTTGCCGCCGGCGCTGGCTAACCGTTGCCGGTTGGCCAATGTGGACGGCGAACACCTCGTTTTTCTCGTCGAATCGCCGGTGTGGCACGCCAAAGTAAGGCTTGCCGAAGACCAGCTGCTCGACGCGGCCCGATCCATCGGGCTGAAGGCCACCCGGGTGACCGTCAAGACTGCGACCGCGTCCGCGCACTCCCCAGTGCGTAACGATCAACGCAGCACAGCAGTAAGCGAAGCCACACATAAAGGACTGCGTGACGCATTGGCTGCCCTGCAGGATGTGAAATCAACAAAGTCCTGAAGGGCCACCGGGTGCCTGATCGGCCCCGGCCTCCACTCGGCCGTTCAAAGGACCGGATTGGAGCCAGCAGGAATCCTAGCCGCGGAATGCAGCGAAGGAGTTAGTCTTTTGTTAATTAATGGTTAAATTCAGACTGAAACCCGGATCGGGTTCACACAACGACGACAAATAGGACTAGTCGTAGTCCGTGAAGGCCGCGTCTCCTACGGCCTCACCGCTATTTAACTCAGGCGTAGGCCGGGATGCCGTACTGCACCGGCTCGGGAGCCACCGGCGAGTCGTAGCTGACCCATTCCCAGGCGCTCTGGTCGGCCAGAAGGGCGCGCACCAGCTTGTTGTTGAGCGCATGGCCGGACTTGAAGCCCTCGTAGGCACCCAGCACCTGCCCACCGGCCAAATACAGGTCGCCGATGGCGTCCAGGATCTTGTGGCGGACGAATTCGTCGGTATAACGCAGGCCGTCGTCGTTCAACACGCGGAACTCGTCGAGCACGATGGCATTGTCCATCGAGCCGCCCAGGCCCAGGTTGCGCTCACGCATGTACTCGAGGTCACGCATGAAGCCGAAGGTACGGGCGCGCGAGATTTCCTTGATGTAGGCGGCCGTGGAGAACTCGATCTCTACCCGCGACTGCTTGGCCGGGATCATCGGGTGATCGAACTGGATGGTGAAGCCCAGTTTGTAGCCTTCATACGGTGAAAAGCTGGCGATTTTGTCGCCGTCGCGCACTTCCACCGTCTTGAGGATGCGCAGGAAACGCTTGGCCGCGCCCTGCTCGATGATGCCCGCCGACTGCAGCAGGAACACGAACGGACCCGAGGAACCGTCCATGATCGGCAGCTCGGCCGAGGACAGCTCGACGATGGCGTTGTCCACACCGAGGCCGGCCAGGGCCGACATCAGGTGTTCAACGGTCTGGATCTTTGCGCTTTCATAGGTCAAACCGGTGCACAGGGTGACCTCGGTGACCAGATCGGCACGCGCCGGGACCTCCACTACAGGCTCCAGGTCCACTCGACGAAACACGATGCCATGGTCAACCGGTGCCGGGCGCAGGGTCATATAGACCTTGTCACCGCTGTGCAGGCCGACGCCGGTGGCGCGGATCGTATTCTTGAGAGTGCGTTGCTGGATCATGTGTATGTAAGGCCGGAGGGGCCGCGCACGCGCAGCCAGGGGGACAAACAAGAATAACACGCGTTAACACGCGCCTTTCGCAGCGCCAAATCCGGCCGTCAGCTACCGTCCAGTACCGAAAATATCGCCGGGCCGGCCTTGGCCCGACGATAAAGGACATGGTATTCCCGCCGGGGTGGACAGCCCCGACGTATCAGCTCTGCATCCAGCAACCCGCCAGTCCGACCCACGGCGCCGTTGCCGGCGCACGCGATGATCAGACCTGGATGGCCCCCGCTACCGCATCAGTCAGCCTGGCGGCGCAGGAACGCCGGGATGTCCAGGTAGTCGTTCGGCAGCTCTGCAGCAGCCGGCGACGCCGACGAGGTGGAAGCAGACACGGTGTCCGAACTCGGACGACGCAGGCCCATGCCCATGGTGTGACCCACGGCCTTGGCCACGGCGTCGGCCGGGCTTTCGTACTCGTCGAACTCGGCCTGGCCGGTGGTGGCGTTACGCACCAGCTTGATCGGGCCGCGCTCGCCCGGACGCTGGGCGTTTTTGGCAACGGCACGGTTCAGGCCGGTGGCAACCACGGTCACCTTGATCTCGTCACCCAGATCCGGATCGATCACGGTGCCGATCACCACGGTGGCGTCTTCCGAAGCGAAGGCATGCACGGTGCGACCGATTTCGTCGAACTCGCTCATGGTGATGTCGGTGCCGGCGCTGATGTTGACCAGCACGCCGTTGGCGCCGGCCAGGTTCACGTCGTCCAGCAACGGGTTCTGGATCGCGGCTTCGGCAGCAGCCTGGGCGCGGTCATCACCACGTGCGGTGCCAGTGCCCATCATCGCCAGACCCATTTCCGACATCACAGTGCGCACGTCGGCGAAGTCGACGTTGATCAGGCCCGGACGCACGATCAGATCGGCGATGCCCTGCACCGCGCCCTGCAGGACGTCATTGGCAGCGCGGAAGGCCTGCACCATGGTGGCGTTGCGGCCAAGCACGGTGATCAGCTTTTCGTTCGGGATCGTGATCAGCGAATCGACGTGCTGGCTCAACTCCTCGATACCCTTCAGCGCCACCTGCATGCGGCGACGGCCTTCGAACGGGAACGGCTTGGTGACCACGGCCACGGTCAGGATGCCCATTTCCTTGGCCAGCTGTGCCACCACCGGTGCAGCACCGGTGCCGGTGCCGCCGCCCATGCCGGCGGTGATGAACACCATGTCCGCACCCTGCAGGGCGTCCATGATGCGCTCACGGTCTTCCAGTGCGGCCTGGCGGCCGACTTCCGGGTTTGCGCCTGCGCCCAGACCCTTGGTTACGTTGGTGCCAAGCTGCAGCTGCAGCTTGGCACCACAATTCTTGATGGCCTGCGAGTCGGTGTTGGCGGTGATGAATTCCACGCCATCCACGCTGCTGTTGACCATGTGCGCCACGGCATTACCGCCGCCGCCGCCCACGCCAACGACCTTGATCACCGCGTTCGGTGCCATCTTTTCAATCAGTTCGAAATGCGCCATGTCCATGTCCTCTCTATTGCCGTGATTGGTTCGGGCATCCGGGAAGAATCCTTCTCCTTCTGCGCCCGCCCGCACCGGCGAGTTGTTTTAGGTGTACCGCATCGGGTTGCCCCTGCACGGTGGTTGTTGCTTGCTTCAATGACTGCGTTACAGCACTTCGTCTTGCCTTACTGCTTGCCCTTCTGACTGCCTCACTGCTCTACCACCGGTCCCGCGCTCAGAACTCGCCGCGGAACCAATTCTTCAATTTGTTGAACATGCTGCCGGCGCGCCCGGTGGGCAGCGACGGGCGACGCGGGTGTTCGATCTGGCTGCCCATCAGCAGCAGGCCCACGCCGGTGGCATGCACCGGGTTGCCAACCACTTCGCCCAGCCCGGTGACGTGCTGCGGAATGCCAACGCGTACCGGCATCTGCAGCATTTCCTCGGCCAGTTCGACCACACCTTCCATCTTCGAAGCGCCGCCGCTGAGCACCAGGCCCGCGCGCACCATTTCCTCGAAGCCCGAGCGGCGCAGTTCGGCCTGCACCATCTCGAAGATCTCCTCGTAACGGCCCTGCACTGCCTGCGCCAGCGAATGACGCGGCATGCGACGCGGCGGGCGATCGCCGACCGAAGGCACCTGGATGCTTTCTTCGGCCGTTGCCAGCTGCGCCAGCGCACAGGCGTAGCGCACCTTGATCTGCTCCGCTTCCGGGGTTGGCGTGCGCAGCATGTGGGCGATGTCGTTGGTGACGTGGTCACCGGCAATCGGCAGCGATGCGGTGTGGCAGATCGCGCCCTGGATGAACACCGCAATATCGGTGGTGCCTGCGCCGATGTCGACCATCACCACGCCGAGCTCGCGCTCGTCGGCGGTCAGCACCGCAACGCTGGAGGCCAGCGAGGACAGCACCAGGTCGTCCACCTGCAGGCCGCAGCGCTGCACGCACTTGCTGACGTTGGCGGCGGCAGACTGTGCGCACACCACCAGGTGGGCGTGCACTTCCAGACGCACGCCGGTCATGCCGACCGGATTGCGGATGCCTTCCTGCGAATCGTCGAGCACGTACTCGCGCGGGATCGCATGCAGGATCTTCTGGTCGGCAGGGATGGCCACGGCCTTGGCCGCTTCCAGCACGCGATCCAGATCGCCCCAACTCACTTCGCCTTCGCGGATCGGGGTGATGCCCTGCGAGTTGCGGCATTGCACGTGGTTGCCGGAGATCGAGGCATACACCGAACGGATCTCGCAGCCGGCCATCAGCTCGGCTTCTTCGATGGCGCGCTGGATCGACTGCACGGTGGATTCGATATCCACCACCACGCCGCGCTTGAGACCGCGCGACTCGTGCGAGCCGATGCCGATGACCTCGATCGGGCTGCCCGGCGAGTACTCGCCGACCAACGCCACCACCTTGGAGGTGCCGATATCCAGGCCAACGATCAGTGATTTGTCACCCTTGCGGTTCATGTCCTGTCCTGCGTCTGCTTTGTTGCCGGCGGCGGGGTTCCCCAGCTCAGCGTGAATCCATTGGTATAGCGAAGGTCGGCGCGCACGATCGGCACCTGGGTGCGGGTCAGCTGCGGCAGCACGCGCACGAAGCGGCTCAGGCGTGAGCGTGCATCGTTGCGCCCAACAACCACTTCGGTGCCGTTATCCAGCGCCAGCGACCAGCTGCCGCGCGCGTCCATCGCGACTTTGCGTACGTCCACACCGGCCGGTGCAAACAGTGCGCGTGAATCGTTGTACAGCTCGACAACTTCGGTGGTCATGCCATCGGGGCCATCGAGTTCGGGCAGCGGCGCGTTCTCCAGACCGTGCGGCACCGCAAACAAGCGGCCCTGCTCGGACAGCAGGCGATCCTTGCCCCAACGTGCAAATGGGCGGTGCTCGACGATGCTCACTTCCAGCAAATCCGGCCACTGCTTGCGGACCTGCGCGCTTTCCACCCACGGCAGCTTTTCCACAGCCGCCTGTGCGTCCTGCAACTTCACCGCGAAGAAGCCCGAGCGTGCATATGGCAGCAAGGTCTTCTGCAGTTCTTCGGCCGGCACGCGCTTGAACTCGCCGTGCACGCGCAGCTTGGCCAGTGGCCAGCGCTCGGCACCCACCCAGCCGTTGACCACCGCCACCACCGGCAGCACCACCAGGGCGATGGCCAGCAACCAGGCGAGCATGCGCAGGATGGCATTCATCGTGCGCCCTCCCCTGCAGCGCGGCCGCAGGCCACCACCGCAGCCCGCAGTGCGGTTGCGTGGGTACGGCGCAGCGGCAGCGCGATAGGCATCATTCGCCCTTGGCCTCCTTGAAGCCGTCGGTGACCACCTGCTGGACAACGGCACCGATGTCGCCGGCCCCCATCATCAACAGCAGATCGCCGTCCTGCAGTACATCCGGCAGCACGGAAGCCAGGTCGGCGGAGTGACTCACCACCACCGGCTCGCTGCGGCCGCGCGCGCGGATTGCGCGTGCCAGCGACTTGGAATCGGCACCGGGAATCGGCGCTTCGCCGGCCGGGTAGACCTCGCTCAGCACCAGTGCGTCCACTTCCGACAGCACCGCTGCGAAGGCATCGAACTGATCACGGGTACGGCTGTAACGGTGCGGCTGGAAAGCCACTACCAGACGCTTGTCCGGCCAGCCACCACGGGCAGCGGCAAACACCGCTTCCAGTTCGCGCGGATGATGACCGTAATCGTCGATCACGCGCACCTTGGAACCCTTGTGGGTGGTGACTTCGCCAAGGTCGTTGAAGCGACGGCCAACGCCTTCGAATTTTTGCAGCGCAGCGGCGATGTCTTCCGGTGCCACGCCCAACTGCCAAGCCACCGCAGCGGCGGCCAGTGCATTGAGCACGTTGTGCTTGCCCGGCAGTGCCAGCACCACCGGCACGCTGGTGCCTTCCGGCAGGCGCAGGGTGAAGCGCATGCGCGGGCCGTCCTGCACCACGTCCTCGGCGCGCACGTCGGCATTGCTGCTCAGGCCGTAGCTCATCACGTGGCGCGGCGTCTTGGCAGCCAGCGCGGCCACTTCCGGGTCATCGATGCACAGCACCGCCAGACCGTAGAACGGCAGGCGCTGCAGGAACTCGGCGAACGCTGCCTGCACGCGGGCGAAGTCGTTGCCGTAGTTTTCAAGATGGTCGGCGTCGATATTGGTGATCACCGCCACCAGCGGATTCAAGCGCAGGAAGCTGCCATCGCTTTCATCGGCCTCGGCAACCAGCCACTCGCCACCGCCAAGCTTGGCGTTGGCACCGGCGGCCAGCAACTGGCCACCGATCACGAAGGTCGGGTCCAGCTTGCCTTCGCTCAGGATCGCGGCGGTCAGCGAGGTGGTGGTGGTCTTGCCATGGGTACCGGCGACGGCGATGCCGCGACGGAAACGCATCAGCTCGGCCAGCATCGCCGCGCGCGGCATGATCGGAATGCGCTGGCTGCGCGCTTCCATCAGCTCGGGGTTGTCCTCGCGGATGGCGCTGGAAACCACGATGCAATCGGTGCCCAGCACATTGGCGGCGGAGTGACCGCGCATCACGCGCGCGCCCAGACGCGCCAGACGGCGGGTGGCTGCGTTGTCGGCGTTGTCGGAACCGGAGACTTCATAGCCCAGGGTCAGCATCACTTCGGCGATGCCGCTCATGCCGGTGCCGCCGATGCCGACGAAATGCACGCGCGGGAAGGCGCGGACCAGGTCGGAGGTGTCGTTGAGGCGGCGGATCATGCCTGGCCTCCGGTGTGGCTGGCGCGGGTGCGCGATGCCGTGTTCATGCTGCTTCCTCAAGAATGATGTCTGCGATGCGTTCGGCCGCATCGACCTTGGCCAACCCACGCGCGGCTTGCGCCATCTGCATGCGGTGGCCGGGGGTGTTTGCCAGCGTGCGCAGCACGCCTTCCAGGTTGGTCGCCAGCGCGTCGTCCTGCTTCAGCAGTTCGGCGGCGCCGCGTTCGACCAGATATTCGGCATTGCGGGTCTGGTGGTCGTCGACCGCGGCGGCGAACGGCACCAGCACGCTGCCGATACCGACAGCGCACAACTCGGCAAGGGTCGATGCACCGGAACGGCACACCACCAGATCGGCCCAGCTGTAGGCGGCCGCCATGTCCTTGATGAACATGTCGACGCGGCCTTCCACGCCGGCGGCGCGATACGCCTGCAGCGCCTCTTCGTGCAGTTTCTCGCCGCACTGGTGCCAGACTTCGATGGCGACGCTGTCAGCCAGCGCAGCCAAGGCCTTGGGCATGGCGTTGTTCAACGCGCGAGCGCCCTGGCTACCGCCCAGCACCAGCACCCGCATCGGGCCACTGCGGTCGGCCAAACGCTGCTCCGGCGCAGGCAATGCAGCGATCTCGGCACGCACCGGATTGCCAACCACCTCTTCCTTACCATCAGCAAAGCTGCCCGGGAAACCGGACAGCACGCGGCGCGCAAAACGCGACAGGATGCGGTTGGTCATGCCCGGCGCACGGTTCTGTTCGTGTACCAGCAGCGGCAGGCCATGCAGGCGAGCGGCAATGCCGCCCGGGCCGGACGCAAAGCCACCAAACGCCACCACCGCACGCGGCTTGCGATCACGCAGCACATAACCTGCACCACGAATCGCGCGCATTACCCGGATCGGTGCACCCAGCAAGGCCAGCTTGCCCTTGCCGCGCAGGCCGGAGATGGCCAGCGTGTCGACATGGATGTCGTGCTGCGGTACCAGGCGGGTTTCCATCGCACCGTCGGCACCCAGCCAGGTGACCGGAATGCCGCGCTCGCGCAGCACCTTGGCCACGGCAAGACCCGGGAAGATATGACCACCGGTACCGCCGGCCATGATCATTACCGGGCGCTGGTCCAGATTCTTGTTCGCTGCTGCCATTACGCGATCCTCCCGAAGGTAGGCTCGACGCGCTGCTGCATGCGACTGGTGCCGCGTGCAGCACTGCTCTGCATTGCCGCAGCAACCGCACTGGCAGCTTCCGTACGCGGCTCAGCCGGTGCGCCGTCGTGCGCCTCGGCAACATCCGGCTCGGCACCTTCGAGATCCTCGCGGACTTCCTGGCGACGCACTGCACGGTTGTATTCGTAGGACACGCGCAGCAGCAGGCCCATCGCCACGCAGGTCATCATCACGCTGGAACCGCCGGAAGAAATCAGCGGCAGGGTCAGGCCCTTGGTCGGCAGCATGCCCAGGTTCACGCCAATCGAGACGAAGGTCTGCAGGCTGATCCACAAGGCGATACCGAAGGCGATGTATCCGGCGAAGTGGCGACGCATTTCGATGCAGCGCAGGCCCAGCCAGAAGGCACGGCCAACCAGCAGCACGTACAGGCTGATGATGCCGCACACGCCAATGAAGCCCAGCTCCTCGGCGATCACCGAGAAAATGAAGTCGGTATGTGACTCGGGCAGATAGTTGAGCTTCTGGATCGATGCACCCAGGCCCACGCCGGTCCACTCGCCACGGCCGATCGCCATCAGCGCATTGGACAGCTGGTAACCCGAACCCAGCTGGTCCTGCCACGGATCCATGAACGAGGTAACGCGGCGCATGCGGTAGGGTTCGAAGATCACCAGCGCGATCAGGCCCGGCAACAGCAGCAGCACCGGCAGGATGATGCGCTTGATCTGCGCGCCGCCCAGCACCAGCATGCAGGTGGTGATGCCCAACAACAGCATCGACGAACCAAAGTCGGGCTGCATCAGGAGCAGCACCACCAGCACGCCGACCACACCGACCGGCTTGAGCATGGCCTGCCAGGTGGCATTGACCTCATCGCGGAAGCGCACCAAGTAGCTGGACAGCCAGACGATGTACAGCACCTTGACCGCTTCCACGGTCTGGAACTTGGAGAAGCCCAGGTTGATCCAGCGCTGCGCACCGTTGACGCTGCTGCCAAGGCCGGGGATGAACACCACCACCAGCAGCGCGAAGCAGCCCAGCAACAGCAGCTGGTTGTACTTTTCGATTTCCTTCAACTCCACCCGCATCGTCACCGCGGCCAGGACCACACCAATGGCGATGAAGATCAGGTGGCGGGTGAGGTAATAGAACGGACTCTGCGTCAGCGCGATGGAGCTGGAAGCCACCATCACGATCCCGAGCGAAGCCAGCGCCACGGCGGCGCCGAGCAGCCACTTGTCGTAGCTGCCACCAATGGCTTCAAGTCGGGTTGCCTGACGCGAGTAGTCGTCCATCAGCGCACCTTTAGCGTTGCCAGGCCGATCAATACCAGCACCACCGAGATGATCCAGAAGCGCACGATCACGCGCGGCTCCGGCCAGCCCTTCAGCTCGAAGTGGTGATGGATCGGCGCCATGCGGAACACGCGCTTGCCGGTGAGCTTGAACGAAGCCACCTGGATCATCACCGACAGGGTTTCGATCACGAACACGCCGCCCATGATCACCAGCACCAGCTCCTGGCGTACGATCACCGCGATGGTGCCAAGCACCGCGCCCAGCGCCAGCGCGCCGACGTCGCCCATGAACACCATCGCCGGATAGGTGTTGAACCAGAGGAAGCCCAGCCCCGCGCCGGCAATCGCCGCGCAGATGATGACCAGTTCACCGGCACCGGGAATCTGCGGGATCTGCAGGTAGCTGGAGAACACCGCGTTGCCCGAGGCATAGGCGAACACGCCCAGCGCACAGGCCACCAGCACCGTCGGCATGATCGCCAGACCATCCAGACCATCGGTCAGATTGACCGCGTTGGAGAAGCCGACGATCCAGAAGTAGGCAATCGCGACGAAGCTGATGCCTGCCAGCGGCAGCGCAATCGACTTGAACATCGGGATGTAGAAGGTGAGCTCAGCCGGCACCACCGCGGTCTTGTACAGGAAGATGCCGGCGGCCAGACCGAAGATCGACTGCAGCGCGTACTTCCAACGCGACTTCAGGCCGTTCGGATCGCGCTTGGCGATCTTCAACCAGTCGTCGTACCAGCCGATCGCGCCGAAGCACAGCATCACCACCAGCACCAGCCACACATAACGGTTGCGCAGGTCGCCCCACAGCAGCACCGAGACCAGCACCGTGGTCAGGATCAAGCCGCCGCCCATGGTCGGCGTGCCGGCCTTGGAGAAGTGCGACTGCGGGCCGTCCTTGCGGATCGGCTGACCGCCCTTGAGCTGGGCCAGGCGACGGATCGCCATCGGGCCCAACCACAACGACAGCGACAAGGCGGTCAGCGCGGCGAGGATGCCGCGGAAGGTGATGTAGTTGAACAACCGGAACAGGCCGTCCAACTGCTGTAGCCAACGGGCCAATTCAAGCAACATGTGTAGTGTCCTCGCCGCGCTTCAACAGCGCAGTCACGATCTTGTCCATGGCGCTGCCGCGCGAGCCCTTGACCAGGCAACGCACACCAGCATGAAGTTCGGTTTCCAGCGCGGCGGCCAGCGCGGCGTGGGAGTCGAAATGACGCCCGCCTTCGCCGAATGCCACCGATGCCGCTGCGCTCAGCGGGCCCAACGTGTACAGACGCTTGAGACCGGCTTCGCGGGCGCGCTGGCCGGCCTGCGCATGCAATGCCTGCGCGTCCGGGCCAAGCTCACGCATATCACCCAGCACCAGCCAGCCTTCACCCTTGCCAGCCGCCAGCGCGGTGATCGCCGCTGCCAGTGAACCCGGGTTGGCGTTGTAACTGTCGTCGATCAGCACCGCGCCGTTGTCCAGCACATGCGCCACTTGACGGCCAGCAACCGGGCGCGCCTGCGCCAGACCTTCGACAACCAGCGGCAACGCAATACCGGCGGCCAGTGCCATCGAGGCGGCAGCCAATGCGTTCAGCACGTTATGGCGACCCGGCAACTGCAGCGCGACCTCGGCATCACCTTGCGGCGTGCGCAGCTGGAAGCGCGAACCAGCCTCGTCGAGCACGATGTTGGTGGCAGTGACATCGGCGCTGACTTCCAGGCCGAAGCGGATCACCTGATGGTCACCAGCACGCGAGGCGAAATACGGTGAGAACGCATCGTCGGCATTGACCACCGCAACACCGCCATCGCGCAGGTCGTCGTAGACGGCTGCCTTGGTGTTGGCGATCTCCAGCAGGCTGCCCATGCGCTCCAGGTGTGCCGGGGCGACATTGTTGACGATGGACACGTCCGGCGCGGCGATGGCGGTCAGGTAGGCGATATCGCCCGGCTTGCCGGTACCCATCTCGTAGATGGCGAAGTCGGCATCTTCCGGCGCATCGATCACCGCCAGCGGCAGGCCGATCTCGTTGTTGCGGTTGCCCGGCGTGGCATACACATGCTGGCCCAGCACTGCAGCGGCGTGCTGCATGACGGCCAGCAGCAGGTTCTTCACGCTGGTCTTGCCGTTGCTGCCGGTGATGGCGAACACGCGGGTAGCGCGCTGCTGCTGCATCGCTGCGGCAATCTTCGCCAGCGCCAGCTCGGTGTTGGCGACCACGATCTGCGGCACTTCCAGCGGCAACAGGCGCTCCACCAGCAAGGCGCTGGCACCCTGCTCTACCGCCTTGGCGGCAAAGTCGTGGCCGTCGAAACGCTCGCCGCGCAGTGCGACGTACAGGCTGCCCGCTGCCAGCGTACGCGTGTCGTTGCTGACCGCATCGATGCTGGCGTCGTCGCCGTGGATCTCACCACCGGCCCAATGCGCGATCAGCGACAGAGGCGTGCGCTTCATGCGTGCACCTCGCCACTGGTCTTGCGCGCCTGCAATGCGCGCGATGCCACGTCGGTGTCATCGAAAGGATGTTTGATACCTGCAATCTCCTGGTAGGGCTCATGGCCCTTGCCGGCGATCAACACGATGTCGCCGGCCCCTGCCTGTGCGACCGCGGCGTCGATGGCGCGGGCGCGATCGCGCACCACAGTCACCTGCGCAGGCGTCACAAAGCCAGCCATGATGTCGGCGACGATCACGTCACCATTCTCGCCGCGCGGATTGTCGTCAGTGACGAACACCACGTCGGCCAATGCTTCGGCAATCGCCGCCATCTGCGGGCGCTTGCCAGTGTCACGCTCGCCACCGCAACCGAATACGCACAGCAGACGACCATCAAGATGGCCGTGCAGGCTGCGCAGCGCCTGTTCCAGCGCGTCAGGGGTGTGCGCGTAATCGATGACCACGGTCGGCTCGCCCTGACCGCCGAGGCGGTTCATGCGGCCGCGAATCGGCTGCAGCTGGCCCAGCACCTTGGCGATGCTTGCAGCTGACTGGCCCAGACCATGCAGCGCGCCGGCCACAGCCAGCAGGTTGTCGATGTTGAAGCGGCCCAGCAGCGGCGAGCGCAGCGCATGGCGCTCGTCGCCGATGACCAGATCGAAGCCCAGGCCCTGCCCGTCCAGCACCAGCTTCTCGGCGCGGATGGTGGCGCCAGCCTGACCGGTCGAGCTCAGGCCGATGGCCTGCACATCGGCTGCCAGCGTGGTGATCAGTTCACGGCCGAAGGCGTCGTCCAGATTGATCGCCGCAGCCTTCAGGCCCGGACGATGGAACAGCTTGGCCTTGGCCGCGCCGTACGCTTCCATATCGCCGTGGTAATCGAGGTGATCACGCGTGAGATTGGTGAACACCGCCACGTCGTAATGCACGGCATCGACGCGGCCCTGGTCCAGGGCATGCGAGCTGACTTCCATCGCCACCGCCTTGGCACCGCCATCGCGCAGCTGGGCCAGCACTTCATGCATCTGCAGCACCAGCGGCGTGGTGAAACCGATCGGCACCACATCGCCGTACAGGCCAACACCCAAGGTGCCGATCGAGCCACTGGGCGTGCCCAGCAGATGCCAGGCCTGGCCAAGCAGCTGCACGGTCGAGGTTTTGCCGTTGGTGCCGGTGACGCCGACCATGGTCATCGCCCGTGAGGGCTGGCCGTGGAACTGGTCTGCCATCGCGCCCATGCGCGTACGCAGGCCGGGCACGGCGATGGCATCGGCCGGTGCCGGCAGTTCGGCCGGTGCCGGCGGGTCAAACAGGATCGCGGCCGCGCCGGCGGCCTTGGCCTGCTCGACAAAGCCCAAGCCATGCGCGCCAAAGCCGGCGATGGCGACGAACGCATCACCGGCGCGCACATGCCGTGAATCCAGAACCAGGCCGCCGATCTGCGGGTCCTGTGACAGGACCAGATCCGGCAGCAGCTGTGACAACTTCATTGTGTGGCTCACTGGCGCACCTCCGTGGCGGCAGGCGTCGGAGCGACGGCCGTCGGCAGTGCGGCATCAAATTCGGCCGTGGCATTGGGTGCCTCGTCCGGGTCCTGCGGAATCGGCAGCGGCGCAGCGCTGCTGCCCGGCTTGCCACCCACCTTGCCCGCGGCCTGCGCGGCCAGCCACGACTGGATGTCGTCCGGCGGCACGTCCATCAAGCGCAGCGTGCCTTCCATCACGTGATGGAACACCGGTGCGGAGACCAGGCCGCCGTACTGCAGCGAGCCCTGCGGGTCGTTGACCACGATCACCGCCGCATAGCGCGGCGCGGTAGCCGGTACGACACCGGCGAACAACAGATTGTAGTGGCCGCGCTCATAGCCGTTCGGGCCGTTCTTGCGCGCGGTGCCGGTCTTGCCGGCCACGTGGTAACCAAGGATGGCCGCCTGCTTGGCACCGCCGTTGGTGACCACGGTTTCCATCATCCGCACGACTTCGCGCGCGACTTCCGGGTCGATGACCTGGCGTGCCTCGTTACGCTGGCCCTTGATGAAGGTCGGCTGGATCACCTGCCCACCATTGGCCAGTGCCGAGTACGCCTGCGCGATCTGCAACGGCGTCACCGACAGGCCGTAGCCGTAGGACATGGTGGTCTTGGTGGTGCCATACCAGCTCGGGCTGCCCGGGCGCGCGACCACACCCGACGATTCACCGGGGAAGCCGCTGTTCGGGGCCACGCCGTAGCCGAAGCCACGCACCGAGTCGTAGAAGGTCTGGTCCGGAATGCGCGCCACGATCTTGGCCGCACCGATGTTCGAGCTGCGGGTGATCACGCCGGTTACATTCAGCACACCGTTGTTACGCGGCACGTCGCGGATGGTGTAACGGCCCAGCGACATGTAACCCGGATTGGTGTCGATGATCGTGTCCGGCGTCACCACGTGGTTCTGCAGCGCAGTGGCAATGGTCAGCGGCTTCATCGTCGAACCGGGCTCGACCAGATCGGTGACGGCGCGGTTGCGGCGCGTGTCCGGGGTCGCACCACTGACCGAATTCGGGTTGTAGGTCGGCAGGTTGGCCATGGCCATCACTTCGCCGGTGGCCACATCCATGATCACGATGGAACCGCCAGCCGCCTTGTTGGTGGTGACCGCGTTGCGCAGCTCGCGCATCGCCAGGAACTGGATGCGGCGATCGATG
Source organism: Stenotrophomonas sp. STEN038 (assembly GCF_056759895.1). Lineage (NCBI taxonomy): Bacteria > Pseudomonadati > Pseudomonadota > Gammaproteobacteria > Lysobacterales > Lysobacteraceae > Stenotrophomonas > Stenotrophomonas sp. STEN038. Next base: position 83,812 of record NZ_JBRRDW010000004.1, on the reverse strand, counting down.
CTCAGGGTCAGGTCCTTGCCCGGCTCGGCAGGACGCACCAGATCGATACTCTCGACGATCGCGCCCTTGCGGTCGCGGATGACGCGCTTGGCGCCGGGCTTGCCGCGCAGCCATTCGTCGAAGGCCAGTTCCAGCCCTTCCTGGCCGAGATCGTCGATGTTGGTGAAGCCCAGCACGTGCGCCATCGCCTCACCCTGCGGGTAATAGCGACGGAACTCGCGCTGCGAGAACACGCCCGGAATCTTCAGCGCGACCACCTGCTCGGCCACGTCCGGATTGATCCGGCGGCGCAGGTACATGAATTCCTTGTCGGCCTTCTGGGTCAGCTTGGTGGTCAGTTCGTCCACCGGCAGCGACAGCGCGCGTGCCAACTCGGGAATACGCTCCGGGGCGCGCAGCAGTTCCTGCGGGTTGACCCAGATCGAAGCCACCGGCGTCGACACTGCCACCGGCTCGCCGTTGCGGTCGGTGATCATGCCGCGCGAGGTCGGGATCGGTACATCGCGCAGGAAGCGGGCTTCGCCTTCGCGCTGGTAGAAATCGTTGTTGATCAGCTGCACATACGCGGCACGACCAACCAGCGTCACCGCACACAGACCCAGCCCCACGCCGACCATCAGCATGCGGGTGCGCAGGTTGAACTGCGTGCGGGTACGGTTGCGGCTGGGCTTGTTCATGGCCGGATCACCACGATGTCAGCGGCCTCGGGGAACTTCATGCCCAAGCGGCCACGGGCCTCCTGGTCCACACGCGTGGCCTGGGCCAGAGTCGCCTGTTCCAGCTGCAGACGGCCGAACTCGATGTTGATCTCGTCGCGGGCATGCTCCAGCTTGGACAGCTCGACGAACAGCTGACGGTGGCGATGGCGCATGAACACCACGCCGATTGCCGAGGCAATCGTGCATGCCAGCAGGACGATCAACAGCAGGCGGCTCATCCGGCCACCTCGCACTTCTGGGCCACACGCAGCACCGCGCTGCGCGAGCGCGGGTTCATCGCCAGCTCGTCGTCATCGGCCTTGATGGCACCGCCGATCAGTTCCAGCGTCGGCACGAAGGCCTGCAGCTCCGGCAGCCGACGATTGGTCGGCGGCGCCTTGGCATGGCGGTTCATGAACTGCTTGACGATGCGGTCTTCCAGCGAGTGGAAGCTGATCACCGCCAGACGGCCACCGGGCTTGAGTCGAGCCATCGCCGCGTCGAGACCGGCTTCAAGATCGGCCAGCTCGCGGTTGATGTGGATGCGGATGGCCTGGAAGCTGCGCGTCGCCGGATGGATCTTGTCCTTGCCGCGCGGCATCACCGAGGCGATCAGCTCGGCCAGTTCAGCGGTACGCGTGAACGGCTGCTTCTCGCGACGGGCAACGATGGCGCGGGCGATGCGACGGCTCTGGCGCTCATCGCCATAGGTGAAAAGCACGTCGGCGATTTCGCGATCTTCGGCGCGGTTCAACCAATCCGCAGCGCTTTCACCCGAGTCCGGGTCCATGCGCATGTCCAGCGGGCCGTCCTTGCCGAAGCTGAAACCACGCTCGGCCACGTCGAGCTGCGGCGAGGACACGCCCAGGTCGAACAGAACGCCATCCAGACCGGCAGCGGTTTCGCTCCAGTCCAGCAGGTCGGCAAAGCTGCCGCGATAGATCGAGACACGGCCGTCCGGCGCGAAATCGCGCTCGGCCACGGCAATGGCCTCGGGGTCCTTGTCCATCACCAGCAAGCGCCCATCCGCGCCGAGCTGGCGCAGCACGCCGCCAGCGTGACCGCCACGACCGAACGTGCCATCCAGATAAATACCGTTTTCGATCACCCTCAGGCCGTCAAGGACCTGGGTGTACAGCACCGGCAGGTGAGCTGCCGGCGGCTGCGACACCGCTGGGTGACCGGCCTGCGCTCCTCCGCGCACCCGGGCACCCCGGCTCACAACTTCAGATCGAGAAGCCCATCGCCCAGATCCTCGTCAGACAACGTCTGCTGGATCAGTGCGCGATGCGCTTGCTCGCTCCACAATTCAAACTTTTCACCCATGCCCATCAACACTGCTTTCTTCTCGATGCCCACCGCGCTGCGGTGACTGGACGGCAGGCTGATACGGCCATTGCCATCCAGTTCCAGATGGGCGGCCGAGCCGACAAGCTTCTGCTGCAGGGTGCGCACTACGCGCTGGGTATTGGGCTTTGCCATTACGTCGTCCCGCACCCGCTCCCACTCCTGCTCTGAGTACAACCACAAGCAACCGGCTTCGAAGGGGTTGTAGGTCAGCACAAGGCGATTACCGCTGGCACGCGCGACCAGGTCGCGATAAGCGGTTGGCACCGCCATGCGTCCCTTGTCGTCAACCGTGATGGCAGTCTCACCCTGGAACACGCCTATGGCACCCGTTCGTTGGTTTTGCTTGGGAAGTTATTGAACCACGAAAAACCACAAAAAACCCGGTTTCCCCTCTGATGCCCACCTTAGCAGCGGCCATAGGGTTGTCAACAACTTTCCGCGCACAAAATCACCTGCCGCATCAATGGCTTGCACCAATGTTTAGAGAGTTGTTCAAGGTTTATCCACAAGTTACTGGTTTACTTCAAATTTTGAGATTTGTATGAAATTCAGTGGCGTAGAGGTGGCGTGAAAATGGAGCCTGAGCCCAGCCGCCATTCAGCCCCACTTGGCTGGCACCCGCGCAAAACGGCACACTCCGTGCATGTGCCTTGTCGCCCTCGCCTGGAAAACCCACCCGCATTGGCGCCTGCTCATGGCCGGCAACCGTGACGAGTTCCACGCCCGCCCCACCGCGCCGTTGCAGCGTTGGCCATCGCCCTACGACAACGTGATCGCCGGCCGCGACCTGCGCTCCGGCGGCAGCTGGATGGGCGTGAATCTGCGCGGGCAGGCAGCCGTGGTCACCAATGTGCGCGACCCGAGCGCAGCCACTGGTGGACCTTCGCGTGGCGAGCTGATCGCCAGCTACCTGGCTGGCGGACAGCCGGCCACGGACTATGCCGACACCCTGGCCAGCCGGGCGCCGGAGTTCGCACCCTTCAATCTATTGGTCGCCGACGCTGAAAGCTGCAGCTATCTGGGCAACCATCCGCAGGCCCGGCAGGATCTGGCGCCAGGCGTGCACGGCATGTCCAACGGCGCACTGGATGCGCCCTGGCCCAAGACTCGTCGTTTGATGTGCGTACTTGAGGCCTGGCTGGCCGCCGGTGACCGCGGTCTGGAGCCGCTTTGGGCGGCACTGGCTGATGAGCAGCAGGCACCAGACGCACAGCTTCCAGCTACCGGTGTTCCGCTGGAGTTGGAACGGCGGTTGTCGAGCGCGTTCATACGCGGGACCGACTACGGCACCCGCGCCAGCACCATCGTGGCGATCGACCAGGATGGAGGAGGATTCATCCACGAACGCCGCTTCGGCCCAGATGGCGTGTATCTGGGGGAGGTGCGCATGGAGATTGGGAAAGAAGGCTTTGGCTCCTAGTTCCCTCCCATTCGCCGCAGGCGAAGGAGAGGGTTAGGGAGGGGTGCTTTGGCTTTGGCTTTGGCTTTGGCTTTGGCTTTGGCTTTGGCTTTGGCCCACAGCCAAAGCAAGATCAAAAGCCCCCCATCCGCCCTTCGGGCACCTTCCCCCGCAGGCGGGAGAAGGGAAAGAACACAGCAAGGCAGGAGCAACAGCCAAGGCCAAAGCCACGGCAACAGCAACAGCAACAGCCAGAGCCAAAGCCAAAGCCAAAGCCTCAGCAAAAGCCAGAGGCAGAGGCAGAGGCAAGAGCAAGAGCAAGAGCCACAATCACAATCAGGGCCAGAGCTGGAGCCAAAAACAGAGCAAAATTCGCAGCCACAAAAGCCACAGCCGCACCCTCCCCGCCACGATGCGCAGCGAGCCAAGCAAAAAATCCGAAGAGCAACAGCCCCCTTTAGTAAAGGGGGCGCGCCGACAGGCGCGGGGAATTGGAAGGCCAGAGGCCCGGGGCCCAAAGTTTTGCCACGCAAAACTTTGGGGCTTTTTCTGCCCGGCGGGCAGAAAAAGCGGCGGAGCCGGCCGATAAGCCGGGTTTTGTCGTGGACAGTCATTCCTCTAGGCGCTACGTCACCGTAACGCTCAAGCAACCTACCCGGACCCGACGCGGGCCACGCCATTAGGTCCCTATTTGGTCTTGCTCCAGGTGGGGTTTGCCGTGCCGGTCTGTTGCCAGACTCGCGGTGCGCTCTTACCGCACCATTTCACCCTTACCGGCCTCTCGAAAGAGACGTAGGCGGTATCTTTCTGTTGCACTTTCCGTCGGCTTGCGCCGCCCAGGCGTTACCTGGCACCTTGCCCTGTGGAGCCCGGACTTTCCTCGGCATTCCCGAAGGAATGACGCGACTGTCTGGCCGACTCCGCCGCGCGCATTATCGCACGTCCGGCACCGCACCGGCCGATCATTTCATTCAGCTGCAAGCAGTTGGTAACGCAGCGGCCGCACTCCCTCCGCAGTGAATGACAGCAGCCAGCCTTCATGCAGGATGTCGATCTGCTGGAAGTCCGCATGTGCGCCACCGTCCCGCAACTGCTGCGACAACTCATCAAGCGCCGCCAACGCCCAGCTGCGTAAAACTGCCGGATCGGCGTCTTCGACGAAGGCCACCGTCGGCAACGGCCAGTTGTCGTACAGCAACAACACATTGCGTGATTGCCGGGCATAACCCGGCTTGTGCAGCACCTGGCGCTTTTTCTCCACCGCCCAGCGCATCACTTCCACCCACAGCCGCTCAGGCTCATCGCCCGCCCATGGACTACCCTCATAGGTATCCGCCAACAACTGACGCAGCAGCGGACTATCCCATTCGGCCCGCGCTTCCTCGGCACGGTGCTGCGGCACCGGCCGCACCCAGCCGGAGTTGATGCCGTTCAACTTGGCCTGTACCTGCTTGAAGGCCTCAGGCACCACTTCCATGCATTCCACGCCGACCCGTGCATTGCCAGCGTCCAGCATGAAATCCGGGCTCTCGCGCTTGCTCACCCTTAACGGATAGACCAGCTCCGATGCCCAGGCGGTCAACCAGCGCACCATCATCCAGCGCTCGCGCTGGGTCTTGATCTCGGCACCCGTGCCACCCGCCAGCGGGTGCTCGCGCAGGTCCAGTTGCTGGCGCAGGCTGGCGGCATCAGCCGCCGCCCACATCGCCTCAGTCGTTGCTGCCCTGTCCATACAAAGCCTTGCGCGGCGCGCCGCTCAGTTCGGCCGCCAGTTTGGCGGCAGTGGAAGGCGGCAGGTGCTCGTTCAATTTGGCGTACAGGCGCCGACCTTCGGCGATTTTGGCTTGTTCATCGTCACCGGCGCCCTGCACCATCACCACAAACTCGCCCTTGCGCTGATTGTCGTCGGCCAACACCTTGGCCAGCAGCTGATCCAGATTGCCATCAAGCACGGTCTCGAACAGCTTGGTCAGTTCGCGCGCCACCACCGCCGGGCGCTCACCACCAAAAGCCGCCGCCATGTCGGCCAGCGATTCGGCGATGCGGTGCGAGGATTCATAAAACACGAGGGTGCCGGTCTCGGCCGCCAGCTTGTTCAGGCGCTCGCGCCGGGCTGCGCCCTTGGCCGGCAGAAAGCCCTCAAATACAAAACGATCACTGGGCAATCCGGCCACACTCAACGCGGCAATTGCCGCGCAGGCGCCTGGGACTGGGCTGACCTTGACCCCGGCCGCGCGCGCCGCGCGTACCAGACGGAAGCCCGGGTCGCTGACCAGTGGCGTGCCGGCATCGCTGACCACCGCCAACGACTCACCGCCCAGCAGGCGCGCCACGACGCGCTCGGCCATCGCTTCTTCGTTGTGGTCGTGCAGCGCCACCAAGGGTTTGCTGATGCCGAAATGCGATAACAGCTGACCGGTATGACGGGTGTCTTCCGCGCAGATGGCGGCCACCGAACGCAGCACCTCCTGTGCACGCGGGCTCAGATCGCCAAGGTTGCCGATCGGCGTGGCAACGACATACAAGGTGGCAGCAGCAGTACTCATCATCGGTATTTCCGTGGGCCAAGGGTAGAATCGTACCGTTTCCCCCGCCCGGCACTGCCGCGCCCTGTCGAACGGACCTCAAATGAACAAGCCAGCCGCACGGATTTCCGCCCTGTCATTGTCGATGCTGCTGTTCGTCGGCTGCGCCACCACCAGCGTAGCGCCGACCAGCTCCCCCGCCCAGCAGGCCGCCATCGCCCTGCTTGAACAAGGCAAGCCGCGCGAAGCCGCACAGCAGCTGGAAGCCCAGGCTGCTTTGGTTCGCGGTGCTGGCAAGAGCTCGCTGCTGGCCGATGCCGCCTTTGCCTGGCAGGAGGCCGGTGACAGCGCGCGTGCACGCATGCTGATGGCACAGGTGCAGCCGCGCCAGCTGTCCGGCGCCACCCGCCAGCGCTTCAACCTGCTGCAGGCCGAGCTGGCGTTGAGCGACAAGCAGCCGGCCACCGTACTGCAGGTGTTGACCGAGAACCCGGCAGCGCTGCCGGCAGCGCTGCAGGCACGCTGGTACCTGGCCCGCGCGCAGGCGCTGGAAGCCAACGGCGACGCCTTTGCCGCCGCCGCCGAACGCGCCCGCGCCGGCACCCTGCTCAGCGGCACCGCCCGCAATGACAACCAGCGTGCCATCACCCGCCTGTTGGCCGGCCTGAACGACGCCACCCTCAGTAGCCGCGCCGCCGCGCTGCCGGTCGGCGACCCGCTCTACAACCACGCTGGCCGCGCGATGATCGGCCGTGGCCTGCCGCTGCCGCGACCATTCGACCGTGACACCGCCTCGCAGCTGGATACCAGCAAGCGCCCGGCGGCCGATGCCGACGGCTATCGTCCGCCGGTGAAGATGGCGGTGTTGTTGCCACTCAGCGGCAACCTGGCCGCGGCCGGTGCCTCGGTACGCGACGGCCTGCTGGCCGGCTACTACGGTGAAAGCCGCCGCCGCCCATCGATCGACTTCATCGACACCAAGGGCACCGCCAGCGGTGCCGGCGCGGCCTACGACAAAGCGGTCGGCAACGGCGTCGACTTCATTGTCGGCCCGCTCGGCCGCGACGAAGTGGATGCGCTGTTCCACCGCAGCGAGCTACCGGTGCCGCTGCTCGCCCTGAATCGTGGCAAGGACGCACCGCCGCCAGGCAGTGCGGCTTTCTCGCTGGCACCGGAAGATGACGGCCTGATGGCCGCCGAATACCTGCTCGGTCGCGAGCGCCGCAATGTGCTGGTGATCGCCAGCAGTGACGATGCTGGCCGTCGTTCCAGCGGCGCCTTCAAGGAACGCTTCAGTGAGCGCGGCGGCAAGATCGCCGCGACCATCAACGTCGGCGACGTGCCGGCCGACATCACCGCGCAGCTGCGCCAGGCAACCGGCGTCGACGCGATCCTGCTCGCAGTCAAGGGCAACCAGGCGCGCGTACTGGCGCCGCAGCTGGCCCTGGCCGGATTGGGCGGCGTCACCCGTGTCGGCACCTCGCAGTTGACCGCAGGCACCGGCAAGGCCGAAGACGATGTCGCCCTGGATGGCATCGCCTTCCCGACCGAGGCCTGGAGCAGCCGCGGCGTCGCCGGCCTGCCTGCCGCGGCAGCAGTTGCCACCACGTTGCCGACCGCACGCGGCGGCGCCGGTCGTCTGTTCGCCTTCGGCTACGACGCCTGGAAGATCACCGCCTACATGGAGAAGCTGGCCAACAGCACCAGCGGCGGCCTCAGCGGTGCCACCGGCACCCTGCACCTGGACGGTTTCGGCAACGTGCTGCGCACCCCGGCCTGGTCGACCTTCAGCACTGGCCGCCCGGTCGCCATCGGTGATGGTCGCTGAGCAGAACGAACGCGGTGCAGCGGTGGAAACCGCTGCCCGCGCACTGCTGCAAAAATCTGGCCTTCAGTGGCGGGCCAGCAACGTACGCTTTCGCGGCGGTGAGCTGGACCTGGTGATGTACGACCGCGAAGCAGCCAGCCTGGTCTTTGTCGAAGTGCGTTACCGCCGCTCAGCGCAGTTTGGCGGCGGCGCTGCCTCCATCGATATCAGCAAGCGCCGCAAGCTGGTCCGCGCTGCCCAGCTCTACCTCAACCAACACCCTGCGCTGGCCAACAGCCCCTGCCGCTTCGACGTGGTTGAAGCCAGTGGCGAACCGCCGCGCCTGAACTGGATACGCGACGCTTTCCGCGCCGACGACTGCTGATGCCAAGCATATTCACCCACGCCGCGATCCCACTTGCACTGTGGTGTGCCAGCGAGCGCGGGCGCGTTTCCACGCGCCTGCTGGGCGCGGGCATCATCGCTGCGATGCTGCCCGATGCCGATGTACTGGCCTTCGCCCTGCATATCCCCTACGCCGACAGCTTTGGTCATCGCGGCGCCAGCCACTCACTGCTGTTCGCCACGCTGTTGGCGGCCCTGGCCGTTGCCTTCGCCAGGGCACTGCGTGCGGGCCGCCTGCAGGCGTTTGCATTCGTCTTCATCTGCGCGTTGTCGCACCCATTGCTGGACGCCCTGACCTCCGGCGGCCTAGGCGTCGCGCTGTGGTGGCCGTGGAGCGATCAGCGCCTGTTCGCTCCTTGGCGACCGATCCGCGTATCCCCGTTCGCTAACAACTTCTTCAGTGCGCGCGGCCTGCAGACGGTGTTGTCGGAGCTGCGCTGGGTATGGCTGCCTTTGCTGGTGGCGGTAATCGGCTGGAAGATGGTTCAATCGCCGCAGGGTTGGCGCCGCCGCGTCAACGATTGAGCCACCTGGGGGAACCATGCGCCACCGCCTGCTGCAGTCTTCAAGACTGCTGTTGTCCTGCTGCCTGTTGCTGCTGTCCATCCCATCATTCGCCGCCGCTGAAGTTCCTGCCGCCGGCGAGTTCCCGCCCTCGATCGCACTCGGCAAGAACCTGCCCGGGGAACTGGTCGACCTGCAGCAACGTCGCGGCAAGGTGGTCATCATGACCTTCTGGGCGAGCTGGTGTGGCCCCTGCATGCGCGAACTGCCCGTGCTCGCGCACCTGCAAAGCGTGGTTGGCAAGGATGCGCTGGAGGTCATCGCAGTGAACTGGGACGAACCGCGCGCGCAGGTGGTGAACTTTGCACGCCGCAACAGGAAGCTCGACCTGGAATACGTACTCGACAGCAAGGGCAAGGCCGCCGAAGCCTATGGGGTGAAGGCCATCCCCCTGATGTTCGTGCTGGACCAGGATGGCCGCATCAACGCCGTCCATCGCGGCTATTCGGAACAGTCGTTGCCGAGGATCCTGGAGCAGGTGCTGGCCCAGCTGCCCGAACATGTACGCACCCGGCCTGCGCAGAACATCAACACCAACAGTGGCGGATGACACGGCCTAGAATGGGCGGGTGAACACCGCCCTTTCCGACGCATTCAAGCACACCTTGGCACAGCTGCTGGGCGATGGCTGGCGCACCGACGCCACCTCGCTCGCAGCCCATGCGCAGGACAACTCCTGGCGACACGCCTTGCCGCAAGGCGTGGCCCTGCCAAGCACACGCGAACAGGTTCAAGCCATCGTCCGCGCCTGCCGCGAACACGGCGTGCCCCTGGTCGGTCGCGGCACCGGCACCGGTACCACCGGCGCTGCGGTACCCACGGCTGGTGGCATCGTGGTGTCGTTCGCACGCATGAACCGCATCGTTGCGATACAGCCCGGTGATCGCTGCGCAGTGGTCGAACCCGGCGTACTCAACGGCGATCTGCAACAGGCACTGATGCCGCACGGCCTGTTCTGGCCGCCTGATCCTTCCAGCGCTGATATCTGCAGCATTGGCGGCAACCTGGCCTGCAATGCCGGCGGCCCGCGCGCGGTGAAGTACGGCACCAGCCGCGACAACGTGCTCGGGCTGGTGGCGGTCACCGGCACCGGTGAGTTGATCCAGTGCGGCGGCGCCTATACCAAGGATTCCACCGGCTACGACCTCACCCATCTGCTGGTTGGCAGCGAAGGCACGCTGGCGCTGATTGTCGAAGCCACGCTCAAGCTGACCCCTCGCCCGCGCAGCCAGGCTGGCCTGCGTGTGCTGTACCGCGATGCCGAAGCGGCTGCCGCTGCCGTATCGCGGGTGATGGCACAACCGGTGACGCCGACCACCCTTGAATTCATGGATGCCCGCAGCCTGCAGCTGCTGCGTCGCAACGGTGCGCAGGTGCCCGAAGCCGGCGCGATGTTGCTGATCGATGCAGACGGCGATGAGGACACCCTGCCCTATCTGCTCAATGCATTGGCCGAAGCGGCTGAAGGCGACGGCATGCTGGCGCTGGATGTGGCCACCGATGGCAGCGCACGCGACAAGCTATGGGCGGCACGCCGCGCGTTGTCGCCGGCACTGAAAACCATCGCACCAGGCAAGATCAATGAAGACGTGGTGGTGCCGGTGTCGCAGATCCCGGCGCTGGTGGAAGGCGTGCAGCGACTCTCCGAACAGGCCCAGCTGCCGATCGTGACCTTCGGCCATGCCGGCAACGGCAACCTGCACGTCAACATCCTCTATCACCCGGATGATGCGGACGAGAACGCGCGTGCGCATGCGGCCTTGCCCAAGGTATTTGCATTGGCGCTGCAGCTGGGCGGCACCTTGTCGGGCGAGCACGGCATTGGCCTGGCCAAACGCGATTTCATGGCGCAGGCGTTTTCGGCAGGCACCTTGGCGACGATGCGCGCGATAAAACTGGCGCTGGATCCGGACGGCATCCTCAATCCGGGCAAGGTGTTGCCGGAGGCGTAGGGCACGGCTGGCTGTAGTGCCGAGCCATGCTCGGCAGGGGCCTTGCAAGCGCAACGTCGGAAGATTCACCGGCTTCGCGGCTTACGCCGCTCCCACAATCAACAACCAGCACCATCGCCAGCTCAGGCAATCGCTTCGGCGTAACGACAGGACAGCAGTGCCTTGATCAGGAAATCGACCTGGCTGGTTTCGCGGGCGTCCACCCACATCACCGGCAAGCGGTGGCCTTCGCCGGCCAGGGCATTGCGGAACTCGCTGAAACTGAAATCAGGTTCGCGGTCCTGGCAGGTCACGCCTACGGCAAAGCAGGCATCCGGCGCCAACGCACGGAAACGCTCCAGCAGTGTCAACGTACTTGGCAGCGCGCGCGGGTTGAGTGCGCTCACAAGTACGATCACGCCAATTGCGCCTTCCGCCACGATCGGCCACATGAAATCCAGGTAGGCCTGGCCCGGCACGCCATAGACGTGCAGCAACTCACCATCGCCCAGTTCAATGGAGCTGTAATCCAGCGCCACCGTCGTATGCGACTTGTCTTCAAATGCCTCAAGCGCTGCTTCGTCGCTGATCGGCATTTCCGTGCTGATCGGTTCCATGTCCGAGATCGACCGGATCGCAGTCGTTTTACCCGCACCCATTTCACCGACAAAAACCAACTTGGTTGCCATAGCCGTCAGACCTGAAGCCCCTTGGAGAAGTTGAGCCCGAATCGCTTGGCGATACGTGTGAAGAAGCCGGATACCTTGTTACCGGAACCACGCGCCGACACAACGTCGGCGCCACTGCCATCAAGCAGCCCGGTACAGGCCGCCGCGGCCATGATACGGGCAATATCATCCAATGACGTGCCGGTCGCCTGCGCCAGTTCACCCGGCTGCCACGGCCGCCGCATCATCGCCGCCATTGGCAGCAGCCATTGCACCGGTAACTTGCCGGTCTCGACCTCGGGCCAGCCGCGCAGCTGGCAAGGGTTTGCGGTTTCCCGTTGCAACAGCGGCTCCGGCGAGCGTGCCGCCGCCTGCCAGCAGAAATCCTCGAATGCATGGGTACTGACAGCGTCAGCCATGCATTCATCCAGCCCCTCGGCACTGCCCAGCAGCGACAGGGTCCAGCCCGGCTCGGCAGCGGCCTTCAGGAAGTTCTCATAGGGCAGATCGCGCAGCAGAGTTACCCGCGTATGCGTGGCATCAATCAGCAGCTTGACCAGGCCCATATGCAGCAGACTGGGCTTGCCCTTGCTGTCACCAAGGCTACGGAACAGCGTACGCGGCTTGAAACGCTCGCCACTGTTGTCCGACGCCAACAACAGCTGTCGCAGCTGCTGGAAAATGTCGCGGACGCTGGCGCCGTAGGCCACGCCCGGAATGCTCAGACCCGACAACACCTTGCGCGTGACCGCAAGCACCGGCAAACCCTGCTGACTGGCCTCGCGCAGCAACTGCTGGCCATTGCTGTCATCGATGCAGGCCACCAGCAGATCCACCTGTTGGTGGTTCCACTCCTGCACCTCGGCCTGGATGTACTCGGCCATCAGCAACGAACTGGCAACCTTCAGCCGCATCATGTGCAGGACATCCAAACCCTGGCAGCCGATAACGGCGGCAGAGATCTTGCGGGCGGGTGCACTCATGGTGTCGATCAAGTCTGTGAGTCGAAGCTCTATCGACGTACTGCTGCTCCGTCATGGAGCAGCAGCACGTCATTGCATCACTTGAAATCGAGCGTCTGTTCGAACGACTTCAGCTCATGGCGTGCCAGCGCCAGGTTGGCGCGCGAACGGTCCAGCACCACGTACAGGAACAGGTCCGCATTGCTTTCCAGCGGACGGATCAGGTGGTACTGCTTGGTCAGGGTGATCAGGATGTCCTCGATGGCATCGGTAATGCCGAGCGAGGCAGCAACGCGGCGCTTGGCACGCACTACTTCGGTGTTGCCAGCAGCAGCAACTTCCAGGTTGATCGGGCCACCGCCGAGCATGCCCAGCGCCATGCCGCTGTCACTGTCGACCAGCGCAGCACCAACGAACCCAGCGATTTCATTCAACTTGTCCAGCTTGACGTTCCCAGCCATGTTTTTCTCCGTTCCTGATCGATTGTTGTCTAAGTGTTGAATGCGGCCAGGCCGCTGTGCAGCACCGGCATCGCATCAGTTTTCGTACTCGAACCCGTTCACCCGCGCCGCCTCCCTGGCATGCCAGGCAAGCTGCAGCACCGATGATTTACAACAAGAGAGTTACAGCAACACCTTGATCCGCGCCGCAGCATCGCGAGCGGCGTACAGCAGGATGGCAAGGGAGGTATCGGCATGGCCGAGCGCGGCCAGCGTATAGGGACGGTCCGCAGCAACGCGTACCAGCACCATGCTGCCCTGTGAGGTGGACATGGTCACGTAGTCGGCCGCTGTCAGGCCGAGCTCGCGCGACAAGGTTTCCCCAAGCGTCAAGAAGGAATTGCTCATCGCCGACAAGCGCCGTGGATCGAGCTTGTTCAACGAACGGTGAGCGATCGCACGGCCATCGGCCGTGGAGACCAGCAGCATGGAAATGCCAACGTTGCGTTCAATGACGGTATCGAGTGCTGTTTCCAAGGCACGGCTGTCCACCGTGACCGAGGGCGTACCTACATCACTCATCTTCGCCCTCACTTTTTCCAACGTTGCTGTTTCCACGACCACTTCCCCTGTTTGCTGTCGCCGGATGCAGACTCTCGATTGCACCAAACCGCGACTTCCATCACGAACGAGATGTTAAATATGAATACGTGGATGCCGCGTGAACACTGAAACCCGTCTTACTGCCTGCGGGGCTCTCCCCTAGTCCCCGACGCCTGAGAAGTGGTTGTAACCCTGCCTTGATGCCACCCGCACAGCCCCCTCCTGGTTGATCACCTGTACCCCTGTCCCGGCTCGAATATAGCCAATACGGGTAAGCGGAACTGCTACGGATGCCATGGTTTCGTGCAGGGCCTGCCGCTGCTCCGGCGGCGCGGTGAAGCACAGCTCATAATCGTCTCCGGAACTGGCGCGCGAGGTTCTGAACGCCTCGGACAGGCCCGCCAGCGCAGCCGCCGACGAGGCCGGCAATGCGTGTTCAAGCACATCGGCGGCAACCCCGCTGCGTGCGCAGATGTGACCCAGATCCGCGAGCAGACCATCGGATACATCAACCGCAGCACTCGCTACACCCCGCAGCGCACGGCCCAGCTCAACCCGCGGCGTTGGCCGCGCCAGGCGCTGGCGTAGATGCTCCAGCGCTGCATCGTCTGCAATCCGGCTTACATCCAGCGTCTGCTGCTGCCACAACCCCAAGGCCAGGCCAGCCTCACCCGGCACACCACTGACCCATATGTCATCGCCGGGCTTGGCACCATCGCGGCGCAATGCCTGCCCCGCTGCTGCCTGGCCCATCGCGGTGATCGAGATCGACAGCGGACCACGCGTGGTGTCACCGCCAATCAGGGCGATGCCATGCAGATCGGCCAGCTGGAAGAAACCTTCAGCGAATTGATCGACCCAGTCCGGATCGGCATCGGGCAGTGACAGCGACAGGCTGCACCAGGCCGGTTGCGCGCCCATTGCGGCCAGATCGGACAGGTTCACCGCCAAGGCCTTCCAGCCGATATCGGCGGGTGGCGTTTCTGCCGGAAAGTGCACGCCAACGTTGAGCGTATCAGTGGTCACCACCAGTTGCTGGCCCGGCGCCGGCTGCAACAACGCGGCGTCATCACCGATCCCCAACACGATGTCCGCACGCACGGCGGTACGCCGGCGAATGCGTTCGATCAGGCCAAACTCGTCAAGGCTCATCACTGCGCTCCCTCAAAAACAACAACGCCGGCACCGATGATATCGGCCCGGCGTTGTGGCAAACCCCAAGCGCGGCGATCACGCCGCCAGCGCTTACTGGCTGGACTCGGTCTTGCGCCACTCCACGGCGGCGCGGTCGAGCACGCCATTGACGTAGGTATGGCCGTGCTCGGAACCAAAACGCTTGGCGGTTTCGATGGCTTCGTTGATCACCACGCGGTACGGCACGTCCTGGCGATAACGCAGCTCGTAGGCGGCCACGCGCAGCACTGCACGCTCGATGGCGTCCACTTCCTCAACCGCGCGGTCGACGAACGGGGCGAGCGCCTCGTCCAGGTCACGGCGGTTGTCGAGCACACCGCGCAGCAGGCTTTCGAAATACACCAGATCGGCGATTTCGTGGGCCTGCTCATGGGCAAACTGGGCCAGCAGCGACTCCGCGTTGCCGCCGGAGATCTGCCAGGCGTAGATGGCCTGCAGGGCACGGCGGCGCGCGCGCGAGCGCAGCACCGGATCGATGCCGTCGCGGCGAACCGGCTTTCCGGCAGGCTTGCCGTTGTTCTTGTTGTTCATGGCAGCTGTTCCAGAAGATTGACCATTTCAATTGCCGCCAAGGCGGCTTCCTCACCCTTGTTGCCGTGGCTGCCGCCTGCGCGGGCCTCGGCATCTTCCACCCGCTCCACCGCCAGCACACCATTGAGCACCGGCACGCCGAAATCCAGCTGGGCGCGCATCAGGCCTTCGGCACAACGGTCGGCAACGTGCTCGTAATGGCGGGTATCGCCACGGATCACGCAGCCCAGGGTGATGATTGCGGCGTGTTGCCCGGCCGCAGCCAGACGTGCCGCAACCAGCGGGATTTCCCAGGCACCGGGCACACGCACCACGTCGATGGCGTCCTCGCCGATACCATTGCTGGCCAGGCTCTGGCGCGCGCCGGTCACCAACGCATCGGTGATGCGGGCATTCCAGCGGCTGGCAATGATGGCAAAACGGGCCGAACCGGCCGGGCGGAGGTCGCCTTCGTAGTGGCTCATGGGGGCGTGGGGTTCCAAAAGGTGGGTAAGTCTAACGTGCGGGGGCTTAACCCGCGACGCAGAAAGCGGCTGCAAGCCCAGTCCAGCCGGGCTTGCAGGCCATGCCAATGGCTCAGGGCTGCACGGTTTCGACGATTTCCAGCCCATAACCGGCCAGGCCGATCTGCCGGCGCGGGGTGCCGAGCACACGCAGCTTGCCCAGCCCCAGGTCCGACAGGATCTGCGCACCGGCACCGTTACGGCGCCACTGGCCCACGTCCTTGTCCTTGCCAGGAATGACCGGTGCCGGCTGCTGGCGCAGACGGGCCAACAGGGAGTTGGTGTCGCGCGGGGCTGACAGCACCACCATCACACCGGTTCCGGCGGCATCGATGGCGCGCAGTGCATCGGTATTGGCCACGCCGAAGTCATCACGGCGCCAATGCAGCAGGTCGGCCAGCGGGTTCTCCACCTGCACGCGCACCAAGGTCGGCGTGTCCTTGTCCGGGGTGCCGCGGACCAAGGCGAAATGCAGGTCGTTGGCGATGCGGTCGCGGTAGGTCACCAGCTTGAAGGCGCCGAACTCGGTGTCGATCTCGCGCTCGTCCACGCGCTCGACGGTGTGCTCGGTGGCCAGACGGTAGGCGATCAGGTCGGCGATCGAGCCCATCTTCAAGCCATGCTCGCGGGCGAACACTTCCAGCTCCGGGCGGCGCGCCATGCTGCCATCGGGATTGAGGATTTCCACCAGCACGCCAGCCGGTTCCAGCCCGGCCAGCATGGCCAGATCGACGCCGGCTTCGGTGTGGCCAGCACGGGTCAGCACGCCGCCCGGCTGGGCAATCAGCGGGAAGATGTGGCCCGGCTGATGCAGGTCGGACGGCTTGGCATTGGCCTTCACCGCGGTGCGGATGGTGTGGGCACGATCATGCGCGGAGATGCCGGTGGTCACGCCTTCGGCGGCTTCGATGCTGACCGTGAAATTGGTCTGGAACTGCGCAGTATTGGCCTGCACCATCGGCGCCAGGCCGAGGTCGGCTGCGCGCGTACGGGTCAGTGGCAGGCAGACCAGGCCGCGGCCATGGGTGACCATGAAATTGATGTCCGACGCTTTGACCAGTTCAGCGGCCATGATCAGGTCGCCTTCGTTCTCGCGGTCCTCGTCATCGACGATGACGACCATGCGACCGGCGCGGATCTCTTCCAGCAGTTCGGGAACGGGGGCGAAATTCATTGTGCGGCTCCTTGGCCCAGCAGGCGCTCGACATAGCGGGCGACCAGATCGATTTCCAGGTTCACCGCACTGCCCACGCCGGTGGCGGAGAACGCGGTGTTGGCGACGGTATGCGGGATCAGCGCGACCTCGAAGCCTTCGTCATCGGCTTCGTTGACGGTGAGGCTGACACCATCCACGCAGATCGAGCCCTTCTTGGCGATGTACTTGAGCAGCGGCTTGGGCGCGGCAAAGCGCCAGCGCAGGGCGCGTGCATCCTCATGGACGGACAGCACCTTGCCGAGGCCATCGACATGGCCGCTGACCAGATGGCCGCCGAGGCGGTCGGTCGGGCGCATCGCGCGCTCAAGATTGATCACGGCACCTTCGGCCAGACCACCAAGCGTGGTCAGGTCCAGGGTTTCGGTTGAGGCATCGGCCTTGAAGCTGCTGCCGTCGAAGTCGATGACGGTCAGGCAGACGCCGTTGACGGCGATGCTTTCGCCCATCTGCACCTGCTCGAACGGCAGGCTACCGACGGCAAAGGTAAAGCGGACATCGCCGCCGATGGGTTCGCGAGCGGCCAGACGGCCGACGCCTTCGATGATTCCAGTAAACACTAACGTTCTCCGCAGTAGTTGAGCGAAAAACGCCGCAAGGCAAACAGGCGCACGGACCCATTGGAGGGCCCGAAACACCGTCTTCTTTCATCCGGACTATGACCGTCGGCTCCGGCATCTGACCGGATCTGCTGACCTCCAACCGGGCGAGCGCACTGCTGTGCGGGCCTTGCTGGAGCGCTCGCGGGCTCGCACAGCGCCCCTTTGGGGGGCATTGCACCTACCGCCGGTGGGGAGTTGCACCCCGCCCTGAAGACGTTTGTGAGTGCCGGCGAACCGGCCCGACGATTGTACCAGCGCCACCCTCGGGAAGGCCTTGGCTGGGCTGAACAAGTGCTTCCCATCGGTGGAACGGGAGTCTGCAACTGTAGCCATCGTGGAAGCGGGCGCGCGGCTAATGCCGCCTGCGTCCGAACAAACTGCCCACACCAACCAAGGCAAACAGGCCGCCCAGCACGCTCATCAGATGATCACGCCATTGCGCCATTGCCGCTGCTGCAAACCAGAGAACCGCCACACAGAGGAACAAACAGCTTTCAAGCTTCAAGACGATTACTACCTCTGAGTGCCATTGCTCATCGCGGAGCGCGCACAAATTAGGTGGTAATCGACCTCGCGGTAATAGGATTGTTCTTGAAATTGAGCCCCTCGGGAGCGCTCCCGGGCCGCAGCCCCGCGAACCTACAGGCATCCATTCTCTTCCAACGCCAGTCAATCAGCACCTATCTGCGCCCTAAATCCAATCAACGCGCACCCACCGCAACTGCAATTCCGGCCACCAGCCAGACTTTTCAGGCGTAAAGATTTCATTAGACTCCGGCCGCCGCTACATGACGTACGGTCCCGGTCCGCAATGGGCTGGTTGACACGGATATCGCACTGAAGAGGAATCCATGCGCAAGACCCTGTTTCTGGCCGCCATGCTGGCAGCCGCACCTGTTGTCGCCTCCGCCGACGAGCTGAGCTACACCTACGCCGAAGCCGGCTGGACCCAGCTCCAGATCAACAGCAACGACCTCGATGACCCGAGCCTGGACGGCGCCTACCTGCGCGGTTCGTTCGACATCGCCGGCAAGGTCAACCTGTTCGCCGGCTACTCCCAGGTCCACAAGTCGATCAGCTGGGGCAACGGCGAGCGCTCCAAGCTCAAGCTGAGCCAGCCGGAGCTGGGCGCCGGTTACCACATGAACATGAGCGAGCGCGTCGACTTCACCACCGACATCGCCTGGTTGCGCCTGAGCCTTGAAGAAAAGCTCAGCGGTGCTGGCGCATACAACGGCACCTACAAGACTCACACCAACGCCGGCCGCGTCACCATCGGCCTGCGCGGCAAGCCGTCGGCGCGCACTGAAGCCTGGATCAAGGGCGGCGCCCTTGATGGCAGCGACATGGACACCGAGTTCGTCGGCGTACTGGGCGGCCAGGTCAAGTTCAACAAGACCTGGGGCGTAGTTGCGGAAGGCCAGTGGCTGGGCGACTTTGCCCAGTACTCGGTCGGCGTGCGCGCCAGCTTCTGATCCGGCAGTACCGGGATTAATGCAGCGGGGGCCGAGAGGCCCCCGTTTTTTTGCGCGGTTTACGCGGCCAGACAGCGGCATCAACACCTGCTCTGCCTTGTAGGAGCGGCGTAAGCCGCGAAGCTGGCCGTATGGAAGCACCGGGCATTTGTGCGATCTGATGATGCACGTGCTTCGCGGCTTACGCCGCTCCCACAACCGCAGACGGCTGCATTCGGCCAGGTTGAGCTCGACAAGAACTTGCACCAGGGCAATCTCACAGGCGCCAGCCCTGTCAGACCCTGCCTTGTGGGAGCGGCGTAAGCCGCGAAGCTGGCATCAATGAAACATCGTGTTGCTGGTGCGATCTGACGATGTACGTGCTTCGCGGCTTACGCCGCTCCCACAACTGCAGGCTGGTTGCATTACGGCCGCAGCAACAGGCGCAGATCCTGTCCCAGCATGCGGGTGTCCACCAACTGCAAGCGCTGCACCTGCGCCATGGATTCAATGCCCAAGCCTGCCAGCAGCGGCCTTGCGCCGTCGCCCATCAGCAGCGGTGCCATGTACAGCAGCAGCTCATCCACCAATCCGGCCTTGAGCAAGGCACCACACAGGGTTGGCCCGGCTTCGACATGTACCTCGTTGATGCCGCGCGCAGCCAGCAGCGCCATCACTTCGCCCAGATCAAGCCGGCCATCATCCTGCATGCGCACGGTGCCGAACTCGGCACCGTCCACGTTGGGTGCGACCAATGTTGGATCATGCAGATACAAGGTAGGCGCATCGCCTTCGCGCACGCGCTTGCATTCCAATGTGCGCAAGCGTGCATCCAATACCACCCGCAACGGCGGCAGGAACTCGCCTGACTCTGGCCGCGCGGTCAACAACGGATCATCCGCCAGCACCGTGGCCGCACCGGTCAGGATTGCCGCCGCACGTGCGCGCCACTGCTGCACATCGGCGCGCGCGGCTTCACCGGTGATCCACTTTGATTCGCCATTTGCCATCGCCGTGCGCCCGTCCAGGCTACCGGCAAGCTTCACCCGGACGAACGGCCTGCCCCGCTCGATGCGGGACAGGAAACCGCGATTGAGCTCGCGCGCCTGCGCTGCCATCAACCCGACCTCCACCGTGATACCAGCCTGCCGCAGCAGCGCAAAACCGCCCCCGTCCACATCCGGGAAGGGGTCGGCCATCGCCGCAACCACCCGGCCCACACCGGCATCGATCAAGGCCAGCGCACAAGGCGGCGTGCGCCCGTAATGCGCGCAAGGCTCCAGCGTGACGTAGGCAGTCGCGCCACGGGCACGCTCACCGGCCTGGCGCAGCGCGAACACCTCGGCGTGCGGGCCGCCAGCACGCTGATGCCAGCCCTCCCCCACCACCTCGTCACCATGCGCGATGACGCAGCCCACCATCGGGTTGGGCCGCGTGGTCCAGGCCGCGCGCTCGGCCAGGCGCAGCGCGCGTGCCATCAACAAGTGATCGGTGGAGGAGAATTGACTCATTGCTGGAACCTCTTTGCGAATGCAGTCCGCCGCCAGTGCGGGAGCGGTTGCAGGCAAGTGTATGCGCAGCGCCGCCTGCACCGGCAGGCGCACTGCAACTCAGGCGTAGCCGGTGTCCACCGCCATCACAGTGATGGCCAGCGGCCCCAGCTGCAGCTCGGCATGCACGCGCCAGCCAAGCGCGCCATACCAGGGCACCAGCGGCGCTTCGCAGTACAGGTACAACACCGGCACCGCCAGCGCCGCCGCCTGCGTCACGCAGTGCGCCACCAGCGCAGCGCCCACGCCTTTGCCGCGTGCGGCTGGGTTCACGTACAGCGAAGCGAGCCATGGCGACCAGCCACGGATCTGCTCGTGATCGTCGTGCAGCAGGCTGACCGAACCCAGCCAACCACTGTCGTCCTCAGCCAGCCAACTGCAGGGAATGCTGTCGCGGTGCTGCGCCCGCAGCTCGGCCTCGGCCTGGGCCAAGGTCCATTCCGGCAACAAGCTGCCGAATGCCTGCACATGCGCGGCAGCCAGAACGGGCAGCAATTCGGGGCGGTCGATCAGATTGACCATCAACATCGGGATTCAACACCTGCACGAAGATCGGCGCACACGGTACGCCTGCATCGATTGCGCCGCCAGCCTGGGCATGGGCCCGTGTGCAGGAGCGGCGTGAGCCGCGAAGCCAACGTTGTTTGAGCCCCAGCTAGCTGTGCCATCTGATGAACAGTCAGCTTCGCGGCTTACGCCGCTCCTACAGACAGACATAAGCCAAACGCGCGCATCACCTTCGCTGAAAGCGGACCAAACTCAACGCTTCGCCGACTTGGCGGTCCTGCCATCCGGCGACCCCGCCCCTTCCAACAAAGGCAGCTGATCGTTGTCGGCGGAATGGTCGCGCTCGAGTTTTTCGATCTCATCGCGGAAATCGGCCACGTCCTCGAAGCTGCGGTAGACCGAGGCGAAGCGCACGTAGCCGACATGATCGAGCTTGCGCAGCTCATCCATCACGAAGCCACCGACCTTGATCGACGGCACTTCGCGCTCGCCGCACATGCGCAGCTGGTGCACCACCGCACGTACTGCCGCCTCGATGCGCTCTTCCGACACCGGCCGCTTCTGCAGCGCGCGGTCGAAACCCACCCGCAACTTGCGCGCATCAAAGGCCTCACGGCCGCCGTCACTCTTGACGATGACCGGCAGCTTGAGTTCGATGGTTTCCAGCGTACTGAAGCGTTCGCCACAGGCTTCGCAGCCACGGCGACGACGGATGGTGGCGCCATCTTCGGAAACGCGTGAATCGATCACGCGGGTGTCGGTGTGCTGGCAGAACGGGCAATGCATGTTTCAAGCCTTGGACATCAGGCGCCGCGCATGCGACGTGGAAAACCTGTAACGCAGATACAACAAACCCCGGGCCGGGGCAAGCGCCCAACCCGGGGTAATGCGGTCAACTGTGGGCAGACCGGGTGCCACAAACCGCTGGCACCCGACGCCGATCAGCCATAAACCGGGTACTTGCGGCACTGCTCGCTGACCGCATCACGCACGCGGGCGATGACGGCTTCATCAGCCGGTGCGTCCAGTACGTCGGCAATCCAGTTGGCCAGCGCGACGCAGTCGGCTTCCACGTAACCGCGGGTGGTGATGGCTGGGGTGCCCAGGCGCAGGCCCGAGGTCACGAACGGCGAACGCGGGTCATTCGGCACCGAGTTCTTGTTGACGGTGATGTGGGCCTTGCCCAGCGCGGCTTCCGCGTCCTTGCCGGACACGTCCTTGCCGATCATGTCGACCAGCATCAGGTGGTTCTGGGTGCCGCCGGAGACGATCTTGTAGCCGCGCGCGATCAGCGTGGTGGCCATCGCCTGGGCGTTCTTCACCACCTGCTGCTGGTAGGCCTTGAATTCCGGTTCCAGCGCTTCCTTGAAGGCCACCGCCTTGGCGGCGATGACGTGCATCAGCGGACCGCCCTGGATGCCCGGGAACACGATCGACTGCAGCTTCTTCTCGATCTCTTCGCCAGCGCCCTTGGCAATGATGATG
Source organism: Stenotrophomonas sp. STEN038 (assembly GCF_056759895.1). Classification (NCBI taxonomy): domain Bacteria; kingdom Pseudomonadati; phylum Pseudomonadota; class Gammaproteobacteria; order Lysobacterales; family Lysobacteraceae; genus Stenotrophomonas; species Stenotrophomonas sp. STEN038. Next base: position 61,421 of record NZ_JBRRDW010000004.1, on the reverse strand, counting down.
CCGCCACGCGGACCGCGCAGGGTCTTGTGGGTGGTCGAGGTGACCACGTGCGCGTGATCAATCGGGCTCGGATACACGCCGGCAGCGACCAGACCGGCGACATGCGCCATGTCCACGAACAGGTAGGCACCGACCTTGTCGGCGATGGCGCGGAAGCGCGCCCAGTCGATGACCTGCGAATAGGCGGAGAAACCAGCCACCACCATCTTCGGCTTGTGCTCCAGCGCCAGACGCTCGACTTCGTCATAGTCGATCAGGCCGGCTTCGTTCACACCGTACTGGATCGCATTGAAGATCTTGCCCGAGGCATTGACCTTGGCACCGTGGGTCAGGTGACCGCCGTGGGCCAGGCTCATGCCCAGGATGGTGTCGCCCGGCTGCAGCAGCGCGAAGTACACGGCCTGGTTGGCCTGCGAGCCGCTGTGCGGCTGCACGTTGGCGTAATCAGCGCCGAACAGCTGTTTGAGACGGTCGATGGCCAGCTTCTCGGCGATGTCCACGTACTCGCAGCCACCGTAGTAGCGCTTGCCCGGGTAGCCCTCGGCGTACTTGTTGGTCAGCTGGCTGCCCTGCGCTTCCATCACCATCGGGCTGGCGTAGTTCTCGCTGGCAATCAGCTCGACATGGTCTTCCTGACGCTGGCACTCATCGGCAATGGCCTTGGCCAACTCGGGATCGTAGGACTCGATACGGGCTTCACGCGGGAACATCACAGCTCCTGGTACGGGGGCGAGGGAGCTGTCGATTGTAGCGCTTCCTTCGCCCCCCGGCCCGGGAGCAGGCGGTGCCATCTGCAACCAACATCCACGGCCCGTAAACGAAGAAGGCGCCCCGCAGGGCGCCTTCCAGGGAACCGGCCGCAGCCTGGCTCAATGATTGAACACGATGTCCGCAATGATGCCGGTGGCGATGGCCACCATCAGCATGTTGCCGCGATCATCGCGGATCCAGCGGTGGCCGTAGGGCGGACGGCGCACGTGGTAACGGTCGTAGTCATTGACCACATAGACCGGGCCACCGTAGTAGTTGCTGTAGCGGTGGCCACGTTCAAACCCGTAGGGGCGGTAGGCCACGCGTGGCGGCGCGTAGTAGCGACGATCGTTGTAACGACGGTCGTTATGGCGGGCATCGCGGTAGCCCTCGCGGTAACCATTGGCGTAGTGACGACGGTCGTCCCGACGCTCATGGCGGTCATGACCCCGGCCGCGATCATGACCCCTGCCGCGGTCATCCCAGCCGTGGCGGCCTCGGTCGTGGTCATCACGGTCACCCGCCGCAAAGGCCGGGGCGGTGGCACCTAACGCCAATACGGTGGTCATCGCGGCGACAACAAAGCGGTTCATCTTCATGGGTGGCCCTCACTGGGTTGGTGGACGGTTTCCATAATGCTCACTTGATCTGAACGGCTTCCGGCTGGAAACGGTTACGGCCTTTCCCATTCATAAATCAGCAAGCGCCCCGCCCGTCGCCGCCGGCCATACCGGGGTTGCGGTTATAATCGGGGATTCCCTTTTGCCTTTGGCCCTGTCCTCACTGGACCGGGCGCAGGCGTGCGCTACGGAGACGTCATGTCCTCGCAATACATCTACACCATGAACCGCGTCAGCAAGGTGGTCCCGCCCAAGCGGCAGATCATCAAGGACATCTCGCTGTCGTTCTTCCCCGGTGCCAAGATCGGCCTGCTGGGCCTGAACGGCGCCGGCAAGTCCACCGTGCTGAAGATCATGGCCGGCGTGGACACCGATTTCGAGGGCGAGGCCCGCCCGCAGGCCGGCATCAAGGTCGGCTACCTGGAGCAGGAACCGCGTCTGGACCCTGCCCAGACCGTGCGTCAGGCAGTCGAGGAAGGCGTGGGCGAAGTGCTGCAGGCCCAGGCCGCGCTGGACAAGATCTACGACGCCTATGCCGAGGAAGGTGCCGACTTCGATGCACTGGCGAAGGAACAGGAACGGCTTGAAGCCATCCTGGCCGCTGGCGATGCACACACGCTGGAGAACCAGCTGGACGTGGCCGCCGACGCACTGCGCCTGCCGCCGTGGGACGCCGTGATCGGCAACCTGTCCGGCGGTGAAAAGCGCCGCGTGGCACTGTGCCGCCTGCTGCTGCAGAAGCCGGACATGCTGCTGCTCGACGAACCGACCAACCACCTGGACGCCGAGTCGGTGGAATGGCTGGAGCAGTTCCTGGCGCGCTACACCGGCACCGTGGTGGCCGTTACCCATGATCGCTACTTCCTGGACAACGCCGCCGAGTGGATCCTGGAACTCGACCGTGGCCGCGGCATTCCGTGGAAGGGCAACTACACCCAGTGGTTGGAGCAGAAGGACGAGCGCCTGAAGCAGGAAGACAACCAGGAAAAGGCCCGCCAGAAGGCGATCCAGAAGGAACTGGAGTGGTCGCGCCAGAACGCCAAGGGTGGCCGCACCAAGGGCAAGGCCCGTCTGGCCCGTCTGGAAGAGCTGCAGAGCGTTGATTACCAGAAGCGCAACGAGACGAATGAAATCTTCATCCCGCCGGGCGAGCGCCTGGGCAACTCGGTGATGGAATTCAAGAACGTCTCCAAGAAGTTCGGCGAGCGCCTGCTGATCGACAACCTGTCGATGATCATCCCGCCGGGTGCCATCGTCGGCATCATCGGCCCGAACGGTGCCGGTAAGTCGACCCTGTTCAAGATGATCACCGGCCAGGAAAAGCCGGATTCGGGCGAGATCGTGGTCGGCCCGACCGTCAAGCTGTCCTACGTCGACCAGAGCCGCGACGCGCTGACCGGCAACCACAACGTGTTCCAGGAAATCGCTGGCGGCCTGGACATCCTCAACATCAACGGTGTCGAGATCCAATCGCGCGCCTATATCGGCCGCTTCAACTTCAAGGGCCAGGACCAGCAGAAGATGGTCGGCTCGCTGTCCGGTGGTGAGCGTGGCCGCCTGCACATGGCCAAGACCCTGCTGCAGGGTGGCAACGTGCTGCTGCTCGACGAACCGTCCAACGACCTGGACATCGAAACCCTGCGTGCGCTGGAAGATGCATTGCTGGAGTTCCCGGGCAACACCTTCGTCATTTCGCATGACCGTTGGTTCCTGGATCGCATCGCCACGCACATCATTGCCTTCGAAGGTGACTCGCACGTGGAGTTCTTCCAGGGCAACTACCGCGAGTACGAAGAGGACAAGAAGCGTCGCCTCGGCGACGATGCCGGTCCCAAGCGCCTGCGTTTCAAGGCGCTGAAGTAATACCCGACAGACGGCCGCCCAGTGCGGCCGTCTGCTTTTGGCGGTACCCGCAGATCGCGCAACCGCCGCTTGAGCCCCTCTCCCGCCTGCGGGAGAGGGGTTGGGGTGAGGGCAAGTTCTGCGCGGAAACCGACAGCGCTTGCATTAGCCAAAAAGGCTTGAAGAGCGGGTGAAGCACCCCTCATCCGCCCCTTCGGGGCACCTTCTCCCGCAGGCGGGAGAAGGGACAGCAAGCCGCCTGTCCGTCGGAATTCCCCATGTCCCTGCTCGACCGAATCTTCAAACTGCAACAGCACGGCACCAGCGTCCGTACCGAGGTGCTGGCCGGTATCACCACCTTCCTGACGATGTCCTACATCGTCTTCGTCAACCCGGAAATCCTCGGCACCACCGGCATGGACCCGGGCGCGGTGTTCGTGGCGACCTGTCTGGCGGCGGCAATTGGCTCGGCGGTGATGGCATTGGCCGCCAATTACCCGGTCGGCATGGCACCCGGCATGGGCTTGAATGCGTTCTTCGCCTTCACCGTGGTGGGTGCTGCAGGGCTGCCCTGGCAGCAGGCGCTGGCGGCGGTATTCATTTCCGGCATCGTATTCTGGGTCCTGTCACTGACCGGCATCCGCGCCTGGCTGGTGGCCGGTATTCCCGCCTCGTTGCGCTCGGCAATCGTCGCCGGCATTGGTCTGTTCCTGGCCATCATCGCGTTGCAGAAGTCGAACGTGATCGTTGCCAATGAAGACACCATGCTCACGCTCGGGCCGCTCAATACCGCGCCGCCGCTGCTGGCCCTGGCCGGCTTCCTGCTGATCGCCATCCTGGAAGCGCGCAAGGTGCGCGGCGCCATCCTGATCGGCATCCTCGCCGTCACCGGCATTGGCTGGGCGATCGGCTCAGTGCAGTACCAGGGCATCGTCTCGCTGCCGCCAAGCCTGGCCCCGACCTTCCTGCAGCTGGACCTGCCTGGTCTGCTGCATCACGACGGCGGCGCGCCGCTGGCGGTGTTGCTGCAGGTGGTGCTGGTGTTCGTGCTGGTGGAAGTATTCGATGCCACCGGCACCTTGTACGGCGTACTCGGCCGCGCCGGGCTGCTGAAGCTGGAAGATGGCAAGAAGCGCTTCAGCCGCGCATTGCTGGCCGACAGCAGCGCGATTGTCGCCGGCTCACTGCTGGGCACCAGCTCCACCACCGCCTTTGCTGAAAGCGCCTCCGGCGTGCAGGTCGGCGGCCGCACCGGCCTGACCGCGCTGGTGGTTGCCGCGCTGTTCCTGGCCGCGCTGCTGTTCTCGCCACTGGCGGCGATGGTGCCGTCCTATGCCACCGCGCCGGCGCTGCTGTTCGTCGCCGGGCTGATGCTGCGCGAGCTGGTGGAAGTGAAGTGGGATGACCTGACCGAATCGGTACCAGCCGCCCTCTGTGCGCTGGCGATGCCCTTCACCTACTCCATCGCCAACGGACTGGCGTTCGGCTTCATCGCCTACGCAGCGCTGAAGGCCGGTACCGGCCGCTGGCGCGAAGTGCATCCAGCAGTCTGGTTGGTGGCGGGTTTGTTTGTGCTGCGCTACGCGCTGGAGTGATCGCTGGCGCTGCTCAACCCAAACGTGAGCGGGTTATCCCACCCGCATCACCACCACGGTTGCAGCCAGCACAGCCATCATGCTGATCAACGAGAACAACCCCAGCGCCAACAGGCTGCGCCACATGGTCGACCACAGCGGCCGCGCCTGGAAAAACTGCACCAGCGACACAACGCTGTAAGCCATGCCCAACACTCCCGCCATGACCTGGGTGTAAGGCACCCACCGGTGCACCGCCATCAGTACCGACCAGATGACAAAGGTCTGTACAGTCAGCAAGGTGGTGATCACCAGCCACTCAGGATAATTCAGCTTGCTGTAGCGGCTGAAGACCAAACGAAAAACGATGGCTTCGATGGGCAGAAGCATCAGCGTGAACGCCGCGAAGTGCGACTCGACCCAGGCGGAAACCGCCCGATTGGCAGCCATGAACTGCAGCACCTCGCCCGGCAAGGTCCGGCCTGAAAGCATTGCCTCAGACGCACCGCCGTCCAGGATGCTTGTGCCGGTGATGAGCCGGTTCAACAACAGCACGGCCGCCGCCATCATCGTGATCAGCAACAGCGGCTTGACCTGGTTGCCACGCCGCCCTTCGATGTAATCGCGCAGCAACTTGCCCGGCTGCAGCATCAGCTGCTTGAGCGAATACAGGATGCCCCGGTCCATATGCAGCACGCTGTGCTCCAGTTCATGGCCCAGGAAATGCCAGTCAATACGATGCACCGGCGTTGGCTGCCCGCAGTTCGGGCAATACTTCTGCTCAGGACCGCCGGCTACGCGATCGCAATTGATACAGCTGGTGTCGACGTGCATCCCCATGCACCGCCCCCGTTGATGGCAAGGCAGCATTCTAGAACGAGGCGGAGAATCTCCGCCATCGCCCCGCGATGAACAGCCAGCACCCCTTGCTGCGGTATCGCTTACCTGGGGTTGGCCACCACCATCTCGACGCTGGCCACGAACGGGACGCTTGCCCCAGGGCAAGAGCCGATCCTGCCCTTTCCTAGTTGTATTGAATGGTGAACGTCGCAGCACCGTTCGCCGTGCCGGGTGTCACCCTGCCCACCCGGGTCTGGATGTAACGCGCACGCAAGGGCAGGCTCAGGGTACTGCTACCAGCCACGCTGGAGCCCAGCTCGATGTTCTCGGCAAACCGTACCGCCTTCTCGGCATTACCACTGCGCTGGACCAGCTCGATGCCAATGCCCGCAGCCGAGTTCGCAATCGCACTCAACGGCAACACCCCCGGCAGATTGGATGCATCCTGCAACGCATCCAGCCGGATCCCGATCCTGCTCTGGAACTGCGCGACATTGCTACCCTGGCAGTCCAGGCGGATATCGAAATCGCGATTGATAGCGCGCGTCCCCACGCCGGCGAATGTGCTTGCAGGCACTGTCCCGAACTCGACGACGATGTTGCGGCTGCCCGCCTGCACCGAGCATGTTGGATTCACCACCGTGGTACCCGCTCCCTTGAACGTCGATACAAGCACCGGCTTGCCGACCCCATCTCCATCGAAGTAATAGGTCGTGAATCTGCCGCTGGGAGCGATCAAGCCAGAACCTGTGACTGTCGCCGTCTTGATCAACTCCACGCGAAAGAAGCCACCGGCAAGATCCACCGCGCCGTTGGTATTCACCGGGAGTACGTGTGGATAGTACGCTTGCACCTGCCCGGAATCGCGGTAGACGCGAATCCCGATGCCGTCCACATCAGTCGCACGAACATTGCTCAATCCCGGCACCATCGTCTGTTGCCGCGCATTGTTATAAATGCCGATGACGCTGCTGGCTCCCGTACATCTGCCCACACTGGAACGCTGATCGATGTTCACCACCAGCTCCTTGATCAGCCCGCCCACCGGCAAGCTCGGCAGTATCACCAGTTGCCCCATGTCCATCTGCACATCCTGCGGCACGAAAATTCCGGTGCTCAACGAGCAAGCGGCCTGCACCACAGGTGCCAGGGACGCCAACACAACACCTGACAATGCTGCCCGCAACAGGCAGGCACGCTCATGAATCAATGACATATTGCCTCCATCGTTATGGAAGCCGGCAGCACTGCAGCTACTGGGCCGGCAGTTGATAAGCGATGCCGCAAAGTCAAAGACGACAACCACCTGGCGCAGCGCGCAGACGAGAGGTCGACTGATTTGTTTCGCACATACCTGCGTCGTGCCCGCTGTACATGCAGCGCGGCCGAACATGCTCAACAGGTTTTTCGTACGAGCGCAGGCTGCAGTTGACTGCAGTGCGATCCGACGCGTGGCGTCAGCTGTGGTTGAAGGTCAGGTCAAAATCACGGAAGCAAGCGGTGTTGCAATGGAACGAACGCCGCCCCGCACCGCCCGTCCACTTTCCCGCAGGGAAAGCCAACGATTCAATTCAGACAGCCAGCACCTTGATCGGCATAGCCAAGCACATAGGCAAGCACCTCCGTTTGCTAGTTGAATCGAACGCAATCAGGCGTATCGACTACACCACTGATGTCGGAGTGAACGCACGACACCACGCTTTAAAACCAAAGCAAATAATACAGAGCTAAAGCACCAACCGAACCCGAACGGGTGATTCCATGGGCCATCGACCCGCCAAAAAAACACAGACGAAAAACGGAACACTATCCAACAAACGGCAGCAGCTGTGCAAACACACATGCCCTGGATCAGCCCAGACCCGACAACAACATCGAAAACTTCATCAACACAGCCACTCGACCCGTATCGGCAAGGCGGTACAATTCAATTGTACTGGATCGTAAACGTCGCCGAACCTGCTGCTTTACCAGGAAGCACCACACCCGCCCGGGTCTGGATATAACGGGCACGCAATGGCAGAACCAGTGTCCCAGCACTCAGGACACCGGTCGCGAGTACCATGTTTTCTCCGAAACGCACAGGCTGCTCGCCCTGACTTTCGCTGCGGACCACTTGAATCGCAATACCGCTGGCTGCATCCGCAGAAACAGCCAACGCCAACACCCCCGGAAAATTGGATGCATCCCGAAGGGCATCCACACGAATTCCCACCGTGGAATTGGCTACATTGGAGCTTTGACAATCAAGCTCGATATTAAAGTCGCGATTCGCGACAATGGCCCCAACTCCGGAGAACGCACTACTCGACACGGGACCGAAGTTGACAGCAATGTTCTGGCTACCAGCACTAACCTTGCAGGTGGGTGGCTTGATAATTGCGCCTCCGTTGCGAAGGTTCAGCGTAACCATAGGAGTTCTTGCATTATTCAGCACCTGCCCCACAAAAACCCCATCACCTCCAATTTTGCCACTACCTACAGCTGCACTGGTTTTAATCAATTCGACGGTCACAGTGGATGCTGGAATACCCAAGATTTGCCCAGGCCGGTAGTATATCTCCGCAGGGTAGTAGGACGAGCTCAACCCTCCACCATTACCAGTCAATGTCTGCGTTATTCTGATTCCAATCCCGGGGACAGCGGTGATAAGCCCCCCCGGCACCCCTGAAACGTAGCCATTGGAAGTAGCTTGGAAAATCGCCAATGAAGAGCTGTTTGGTCCAAACGGGTCGCAGATGAAAGTAGTCGCGCTCTTCGGACTGATGTTAAAGCTACGCACAAGAATTACCCCCCCAACCGGCAAGCTGGATGGAACACTAATTTCGCCTAGATTGATGTCGATATTCTGCGCAGCGAAGCTTACGAGTGGATTGACGCGGCAATTAGCCGAAGCATGTTGGGAATAAGCCACTCCTAGCACTGCGAGCACGGCACCAGCAAACAAGCGCACCGATGGATGGATCACCGACATACCGTCTCCATTGAAGTTACTCCGAGCTGATCATCGCCAGAAACGGGCGCCACCTGATAGTCAAACACACAGCGCTGCGAGGCTTGCGCTCCCCATTCAACCTGCAGCCTGCCGCTATCGTGTTCGCTACGAACATAGAGACGACCGCCCTGTCCGACCAGGCCAACCAGCTGCCCCTGCTCATCCTTTACGGAAGCGCCCAAAGGTAGCGACTGCCCTGCAGCACCGCGCATACTGATCAACAGTGCCCTGCCACTACGCGTTTGGAATCGAAGCAAACTGATAGCACCCGCGTAAGGTGCTATCGACTGGCTACTGGACTCCAGTTCAACATCACGTGACATCTCCGCCGGATCAAGGGTGACGGCGTTGAGCCGGTAGGGCGATACATACGGCACCACGGCATAACCGCGACCATCCACGCGCAATCCCAGTGCATTGGTCAAGCGTGCGTCGGTAGCGCCGGGAGCATGCACCAGCACCATCGTGTCGCCGCGATACGGAGCGAAGGTAACGCCACCGCCATGCACTACCGCGTTGCCACTTGCACTGAGCGACAATTGGCGGAAGTCGTCGGAGTATCCATAGGCGCCATTGAGGGTCGCATAGCGGCCTCGATAGCCTGCCGAAGCCATCACACTGCTGCTGCCATTGCGACTGTCGGTCAAGGTCAGTCCATAGTCGATATTATGGTCTGCGCCAGCCGAGCCACTGATGCCGATGCGACTGCTTTCGTAGCCGTTGCTGCGATTTCCGGCACCGCCATTACGCATGCCGATATCCGCATTGAACGCCATCGACCGACCACGCCTGCCCAATGGCATGCTCATGCTGAGCAGGTATTGGGTATCGCGGACCGCGGGCAGACCTGCTTCGGTACGCACTGCCGAAAAACCAAAGTTCACCGCACGCCAAGCGTTGCTGTAGCCCACCTGGTACTGCACGCTGGTCCCTGCAATATCGTAGAAATCCCGCACCGACCCAGTCACATACAGTGCACCCCAGCCTTTGGCCAGCGGCTGGTTCAAGGTCAACTGGAACTGGCTGCGTTGCCGTCCGTAACGCTGCGCGTCGAACCCACGCGAAATTGCATCGCGATGGTTCAACGCATCCTGCAGGCTGTAGTAGCCACGGGTTGAATACCGGTACGCAGCCAGCGTCACGTTGGTACCCAACGGACCAATCAGGTTGCTATAGCTCAGCCGCATGCTCGAGCCCCACCTATCCTGGCCTTCCTGAAAGCGCGAACGCGCATGCGTCATGTCAAACGACAATGCGCCTACCGGCGTTGCCAGACCGGCTCCGTACAACAGCGCGGCATAGTCCTGGCTCAACAGGCCACCGCCATACAAGGTCAGACGATTGCCAATGCCCCGTTGGTAGGTACCCTGCGCCAACCAGGGCTCATCCAGCAGATTCTCATTGCGCACCTGGCCAACTGTGAAGGCGTAGCGCGACATCCCAGGGCGCAGCATCTGCGCGACCGCACCAAACGGGACCTTGAAGGAACGAGTGCGACCGTCGGCCTCGACAACACTCACGTCCAGGTCGCCGCCGTAGCCGGTTGGATACAGGTCATCGATGACGAAACTGCCTGGTGATACCGTGCTGGAGTAGATCAGCTGCTGGTTCTGCCGAATCTCCACACGCGCATTGGTCTCGGCGATGCCGCGTATCACTGGCGCATAGCCACGCAGCGAATCAGGCAGCATGCGATCGTCGGTGGCCAGGCTGACACCGCGATAACCAACTGAATCAAACAACTCACCACTGGTGTAAGCCTCACCAACGGTGAGCTCCCCCCCGACGCCTGCGAATCCGCGCTGGGCATAGGTTGCAATGCGCTGCCAATGGCTACCCGCACCCTCGTTCCAGGTCAGGTTGGAGTCCTGCCGAAGCTGCCATCCACCCAGGTTCAACCCCAGGTTCAGCCCAAGATAGGCACTCCGATTGCGCTGACTCACCACACCACGGGTCTGCCCATCCACCATATTGAAACTGTAGCCAACGAAGCCTGCATTGATGCCGCGGTCCCATAGCGCCGGATTCACATAGCCGCGTGCCTCCCGGCGCAGGTTGACCTGCGGGATGCTCAAGTCATAGCGCAGATTGCCACTGTCATAGATGCCGAATGCATTGGGCATGCGCTCCTGTACCTGGAAGCAGGAAGCTGCCGTGTTGATGCTGGTATTGGCATCGACCGCCTTCAGTTGCTCGGCGTCCACCCCAAGCTCCTCAAGCAGCGCGATGTCCAGGCAGGCGCCAACCTCGCCCTGTCCATTGGCGCGGAACGGCAGGTCGCGGCGTCCCTTCCAACTGCCGTTTACATAGATATCCACACGATAGTCACCCGCCACCATCGGATTGCCATTGCTGAAGGCGGACAGATCGACCTTGGTACCAGAACCGGAAAGAAAGTTGGAGTCGAACTGCGCAACTTCGGGAGCAGCTGGCCTGGCCGGGCCACCGCTTACCAACAACGCCTGCTCGCCGAGATTGCCGTTGGGCTCAGGAGCAGGTGCTGGCGCCGCCCATGCATGCAACGGCAGCGCCGCGCCCAACGAAAAAAGGAATATCGGCAGCAATCGGCCCTTGCCCACTGCTGCATCGACAATTGACCTCCGAATTGATGATGACAACCTGCTCTCAATCACACCGGCTTCCTTCAAAACGATCGCAACCGCGAACACGCTCAATCCATCGAGCTGCTACTCAGGGACCAGCCACGACGCTGGCGCTGTTCTCTACCCTTCCGCCGTAGTCGTTGATGGTGATGAAGCGCACCTTGTCGACGGGGCCATTGGCATCCAGCAGCAATTGCTGGTTGGGGCCGACCATCTTTCCTTTCTCTTCAATCAGTCTGTCTGCGTTGGCATTGACCGCATGCACCTCCGCCAACGTCACGTGGTAGGGCGTTGGATTCTCTGCGCGCAGCTTTCCGCCCGACCAGCTCCAAAGCAGCTTCGGCGGCGCATCGTTGGCGGTATCCGGCAACCCTTTGGGGCGATAGAACAGCTTGATCCGCGAGCGGAAAGCCACCTGCAGATAGTTCTGCTCTTCACCGGACTCTTTCGGCGATGGAGCGACATCCAGTACGTTCAACCAAAACAGCGACTCGCGATCCTTCGGCAGATCGGCGCCGGTGAAGATCACCCGCAACGCCTGACTGCGGCCCGCCTCGACACGTGCGATAGGCGGCGTCAGCAAGAATGGAGCATCGCTGTTCTCCGCCGTCTGCTCGGGATTGCCGCTGTCGATCCAGCTTTGCACCAACGAAGGCGCCTCGCCGACATTGTTTACCTGCACGGTGATTTCCCGCACCTGCTCAGGGTAGATCACCCGTGTCCCGCTGATTACCACGCCCGCCAGGGTCGGCGGGCAGAACGACACCATCAACACCGCGCCCAGCAGTGCTTTGGGGAAATGTGATTTCATCGCAGCCACTGCTTTTTTGCGCGGAACAGATTCCCTCGACCAGGCGTATTGCCGGCCGAGGGTCCCGACAACTGCAATCAGTTGTAGATGATCGTGTACTTCACGCTGCTGGTGACTTCACCCGGGGTCGCCGCACCTTGCGCGTAGTACTCAACCGCGTAGTTCAGGTTTGCCGAGCCGTCCGCAGCAACAGTGACCCATTGCGAATTGGTCTGCGGCTGGCCGGCACCTGCCGCCGTGATCGGCAGCGCAAGATTGTTGCTGCCCAGCAGCTGCAGCTGCACCTGGGTTGCTGCGTTGGCGGTAGCGGTGTTATTCAAACGACCGCTACTGGCATCGATGGTGGCACCCGGCTCGAAGTAGGTCGCCACATTGCCGGAATCGCATTGGGTCAGACTGATCGAGAACGGCGTGCGGCCGGCAACCTGACCACTGGCGGCCAGCGCATTGGCGCCAACAGTCGGCAGTGTCACGGTGAAGTCCTTGCCCTGCGGCGTGGAAACGGTGCAGGTCTTGTCGGTGATTTCACCATTGAAAGTAATGGTGCCGTCGGCGGCGCTGGCGACGAACGGGACTGCGGCCAGTACGAGTACTGCGATGATGTTGACGTTGCGCATTGCGATTACCTTGCTCTGATTGAGTGGAAGTGGGTCCGGGGCAAGCAAGGAGTTCAACGAAGCAACACTCAGTCCTTGACTCGCTTCCCGATCAGAACTCGACAGCTGCTGTTCGAGAACTGGACGAGAAGTTATCAGGAACAAATGTGACGCTCTCCACATAAATTGCCAATTAGCCATTCCAATCAAATCTGCAACAGCCCTTCGCATGACGCTTGCACATGCAGCACATGTGGGGGATCTCGTGTACCCGGATTTCATCCAGCACAGTTGATCAGCCAGAAATTCAAGCTGCGGTGGATTTGGAGCGACTTGATCGTGATCACTCAACACGCGTGATGTCCGCGAGCAGAACGGAATGTTGCCTCTTCTGCTCTGCTTCCCACAGGCGCCTACTGAAGCTCCCAAACGCGGAGTACGGCCATGATTCGTTCTCTCCTGCTAAGTGCGGCGTTGCTTTCGATCACTTCGGCAACCAACGCAAGTCAAGGCACCATTCGCTTCGTGGGACGCATAGTTGATTCGGGCTGCAACATTGGGCTGGTGCGCGATCAGCAACAACTGAACCTGGATACCTGCCCGATGTCTGCGCAAGGCGCGCAGCTGCAGGTATCCACCCTGGCAACCGGCGATGTCATCACCTTGGCCGCCTACCACAAGCAGGCAGGCCTTTCGGCGCATCCAGGCGAAGCTCCCGAGCGCGTTTTTTCCCAGAGCTATGCATTGCAGACTCGCCCCGGGCAATCGGCAAAAGCAGGCTATCTGGTGGTGGTCACCTATCCGTGACATCCCCGACGGCAACCGGCAGGCTTGAAGGCCTGCCCGGTTCCGGTGCAGTCAACCACCATCATCCGACACTTGAGCTGCATTCACCGAGATCGGCGACCCGGGCCCATCATTCGACGCGCAGCGATGCGTGGATCCTGAAATCGGGCTATACCACAAGCCCTGGCGGTAACTCGCGGGGTCACGCTGCGGACACACGCGCTGCATCCTGGACTCGAGCCGCCCGCACACTCCAGATAGCCAACAACAGCAACCATGCGAGCGCATACATCGACGCAACAATCATCTGCGTCCAGATGCCCTGCGCGAACTTGCACAACGCCATCGCTCCACTCAGCGCAACCACAGCCACAATGGGAAGGCGCGACATCAAGGGATCGGCCAGCAGCGCGTAGCGCCGCAGGAACAGACAGGCCGTGAGCAGGCAGCCGGCCAGCGCTGCCCAAGCGATGCCCGCGATGCCGGTGACCGCGGGCACCAGCAACAACACCAGCGCATTGAGACCACTGCCCATCAATTCGTAGCGCATCGGCAACACGGTGTTGCCAATCGCATAAGCGTAGCGCGCGAGCAACGCATTCCACGCGCCAAATACAATCACGCAGGCAAACCACGCCAGCAACATCGGCAACGCACCCTGCTCCATGCCGGCAGGCAGCAACAGCTTCACCAGCGATGGCGCGCTGGCAATCATGCCGGCCGCGGCGGGAATGGTCAGGGTAGCCGTCACCAGCAGCCCGAGACGTAGTGCGTTGCGTCGAGCGGCCTCGTCTTCGCCCAGCTGCGCCATGCGCGCCAGCACCACTTGATTGAGGCTCATCAGTGCGACCAGCGGCAGGTTGACCAGCTTGCGCGCCAGATTGACCAGCGTGATCGCGCCTTCGCCCAGGAACGAGGCACAAATGCGCTCCAGCAAGACCAGTCCTTGGCTGGCACCTGCACTGGCGAGCAACGGCCCAAGCCGACTGTACAAGCCGTACGCATCGGCTTGCTGCCAGTACCAACGCCACGGCCGCCAGCCACCGCGCCACAGCAGCGGCAGCACCGAGAGCAGCATCAACACCGCACCAGCAACAAAGGCCAAGGCCAGATCGCGTTCATTGGTTGCCGAGCGCTGCATCAACAGCAACAGCACCGCCGGCAGGTTGTACAGAAACGAACCCAGGCCAGCCACCAGGAAGCGTTGCTGGGCCTGCCCTATCGCTGCTGCCAATGCATGCACCAGCAGCATCGGCACCACGCAGGACAGAATCAACAGGCTGGACGCGGCCGTATGCTGCACGCCCGTCGCCAGGCCAGGTCCGATCAAGCGGACCCAGATGCCCGCGCCTGCCGCCAGCGTCACCGCGATCAGCGCGCCCATCAGCAGCAGACCCAGCATCTGCGTGGATACCCATTCTGGTTGCCGCGTGACTTCCAGCTGCTGGTACAGCGGCAATGCGGCGGACGACAACAGGCCTGCAGCCAGCGTCATGCGGATGGCTTCGGGCAGGAACAACGCGACCAGGAAACCATCACTGCGCGCACCTGCGCCCCAGGCATCAACCAACAGCCATTCGCGGCCGAAGCCGAGCGCGAGCCCGGCCACCGTCACCAAGGTCAACCAGAGCGTGGCGCGGAACATGGCTCAGTGCAGCAGGGTCAGGATGTTCTTGCCACCCACCCGATAGGACAGGTTGTGCGGGCGTTCGCCCATGGGCTTTGCGCCGGTGCCGCCGATGATCTTGTAAGGCGGAATTTCCTTGGCCACCACGGTATTGGCGGTGATCACACAACCGCGTCCCAGGTGCGCACCGTGCGCAACCAGCGCACGGCTGGCGATCCACACATAATCCTCAATCACGATCGGGGCCGACACCGACCAGAATTCCGGCGCGGTCAGATCATGCGTCCCGGCGATGATCAGCACGTGCGATGCAATCGCGACGTGGTCGCCAATACGCAGACCCGCACGCGCATCGATCTGGCAATGCCAGGCAATCACGCTGTCCTTGCCGATCACCAGGCTGTCCATGCCCAGTACCTCGGTGTTGCGCCAGATGGTGGAGCCCTCACCAATCTTTGCGCCGCCGATGCGCAACCAGGTCAGGCGCACCCAATGGAACGGCACCTTGTTGATGGCGATGTTGTAGATCTGCTCCCACAGGCGCAGGCTGCGATCCTTGAACGTCGTCCAGTTGATGCCGTAGCGCGGTACCAGCTTGGTCGGCAACTCGGTCTTCAGCTGGTGGTAGAGCCGCTTCCCGAGTGGATGCTCGAGGCGCCACTCGATGTCCACCGAGCAGATCGATACCCGTACCTGATCGCCGCTGCTCTCCTCGAACGCGCCTTCGTTGGCCAACAGCCACTCATAGGCCTCGGTCAACGCGGCCGGTTCCACGCCCATGCGCGCAGCGTAGTCGCCAAGCCGCGAGCGCAGGTCGACGGAATGAAAAATACGATGCCTCATTGCTGCTTCCTCGAACTCGATAAGGGCCGACCCTCTGCGCCGGGTGGGACGGCGGCCGCGCTCTGCAGCCCCAGCCCCATCACCAGCCAGAACAAGGCCACCAGCACCATGGTGAAACTGTAGTAGTGATCAATCAGACCTGTCAGCAAGGCGGCGACCAGCGCGGTGGTACAGCCCATCCACAAGCCGTTGCGGCGGTCGATGTTGAGCACCTTGCCCTGCGGCCGCACCTGCCGCCACCAGCGCCAGGTCACCACGCAGTACAGCAGCATGCCGATCAAGCCCAGCTTGTACATGTAGTACAACCACAGGTTGGAGATGCCGAGCAAGCCGCTGCCCGGCACCGGCGGCTCGGTACGGAAACCAATTCCCAAGGGATAACGCGCAACCGCCTCGGGGAAGCGCTTGTACTCATCCACACGCACCTCGGTACTGGCATTGTCAGATGAGAACATCGTCGCCAGACGGTCCTGCAGCGGCGCATAGGTAACGGTCAACACGCCGCCGAGAATGATTCCGGCCATCACCATTGCGCGCGCATACGGCACCCGCAACCAGGACAGCCATAGCAGCACCACGCCGATAGCGAGGATGGCACCACGCGAACTGCTCAGCAGCAGCGCCGCGGCACCGAGCACGGCCACCGATGCGCCAAGCCCGCGCCGCCAACCGTGTTGGTAGAGCCCGTAGAACGCGGCAAGTGGCACGAACATCGCCATCGCACCGCCGGTCAGGTTCGGGTGTACCCACGGCGAACCGAGGCGCGCGTTCTCGGCACTGAAGATGTCCAGCAAGGCTTCCGGGTGCGCGTAGCGCAGCTTCTCCAGCACCGGGATCATGTCCAGTGCGCTGCGTGATTTGACGAACATCCCCAGCGACAACAACAGCATCGCCAGATTACCCAGCAGCAGCATCACCACCAGTTGCTCGCGCTGCTTTTCCTGCGACAGCATCAGCGGGGCCAGCAATAGCAATGAAAGGTTTGCCAACCAGCGTACCCAGTTCACTGGCCCATTGCCGTCAGCCACGATCGTGACCTGACCCACCACGAACGGCAGCACGCTGAACGCCATCAACAACAGCATTCCGCGCTCGACACCGCCCCACTGCGGCCGCTCCAGCCGCTGGAAGAACAACTGCAACGCCACCCCGGCCCAGGTCAACCCGAGCATGGCCTCGGCCACGGTGAAACGAAAACCCACCTGCAACGTACTGAACGGCATGAAGGTCGCCGCCAGCGCAAACAGCGACAGCCCGACCACCGGCCAGCGCAGAACCACCAGTGCAGCTGGCAGTCCAACCAGCACCACGAAGAATTTGGATGGCGGCAGGAACAGCAGCAGGCTGCCGAAGAACAGACCGCACAGCACCGCGATGGTAGTGCCGAGCCTCATCGCGACACCTCCTGCAGCAGTTGCGCCACCCGCTGCCGGTACGGTCCAGCGCCATAGCGCTGTGCTGCGGTGATCAAGGCCTCGCGTGTTTCCTGAGCACCGCGCCCCGCTGCCGCTGCCAGCAGCGCTTCACGCAACGAAGTGGCATCGCGCGGATCGAAGCGCAGCGACTGCATCGGAGTGATCTCATCCAGCGCGCTGCCGGTGGCAACCGCAACCGGCGTGCCACACCCCAATGCTTCGATCACCGGCAAGCCGAATCCTTCCGCGGTCGCAGGATGCAGCAGACGTTCGGCGTCGTGGTAGAGCCGCGACAACTGCGCATCACTCAAGCCACTGCGCCAATGCAGGCCGGGTAGACCAGCCAGCTCCGCGCTTACATCAGCGCGATCACCTATCAAAACGAGATCCGGCAGCGCATTACCTTCCTCGCGCAGCGCCTGCCACTGCTGCAGCAGGAACGGAATGTTCTTGCGCGGCTCGCGGGTGCCGACCACCAGCCAATAACGTGCAGGCAAGCCTGGATCGGTTGCTGAACTGGGTGCCGCCAGCGGCAACACCGCGTTGGGCAACACCGAGGTCCGCGTGCTCGCACGCGGGTACAGCCGTGCAAGCTCGGTGGCGCTGAACTGCGACGGCGTCCAGATCGCATCGGCGGCACGTACCGCGTGCCCAATCATGAAGCGGTCCATTGCGCCATAGACGCGCCCGTGCAACCAACTGGCGTGGCGACCGGGCAAGGTCAGCTGGAAAACATCGTGCAGCAACAGCACCTGCCTGCGCAGCGTCGCTGGACGGCGCAGCGGCAAGCCGCTGTTGGCGGTGGCGATGTACAGTTCGATGCCCTGCTGGCGCAACGCATCCGGCAGGAACCCCAGCTCGAAGGCGATACGCGTACGCGGACGATGCAGGCCATTGCTAGCCGCCGACGCAGGCGGACAGATCGCCAGCTGCCGGTGCGGGTGCCCATCCGGCGCCATGCTGAAGCGCACCAGTTCACAGCCCTCCGACAACAGCGCCTGCTCAAGCGCCAACACCTGACGGGCAATGCCCGAATGCGGCGCGGCGGTGACCGGCCGGTAATCGATGCCTATGCGCATGTCAGCTCGGCGTACACCGCCTCCAACTGGTCCGCGGAGCGCTGCCAATCATGTTGCGCACGCACGTAGTCACGGCCAGCCTCACCGGTGGCCCGCGCCAACTGCGGATCGGCCAACAACTGCAGCGCGGCTGCAATCAATGCGCCAGCATCCGCCCCGCCCTGATAGTGCGTGCCCCGTTGAACGTCCAGCCCGGATACCGCCTGCGCTGTGGCGACCACGGGCAAGCCCGCCGCCATCGCCTCCAACACCTTGAGTTTGGAACCGCCGCCATCACGCAGCGCGGCCAGGAACAGGCTGCTCTTGGCCTGCACCGGCTGCAGGCTGGGCACGAAGCCCTGCCACTCGATACGCGCATCGGGCCAACGTTCTGCCCATTGCGTCGGCAATGCGTAACCACACAGGCATAGCCGCGTCTGCGGCGCAGCCGCCCAGATCGCCGGCATGATCTCGTCCAGCAGCCACTCCACCGCATCGATATTGGGCGCGTACTCGAAGTTGCCGACGAACAGAATCCGCCCTGCGGCAGGATCGGCCACCACCTCGGCGAACGCTTCGGTATCGGTGCCATTGACGACCACGGCGATGGGCTGCTGGCTGTAGGCGGCCAGCACCTTGGCATCGTCCTCGGTCAAGGCCACTACCTTGCGTGCAGCACCCACGACCTGACGTTCCCAACGCTGGTAGCGCCAACGGTCCAGCCGCGCCAATGGCCTGAACACCGCAGGCAGGCGGCTGTAAGTCACCTCGGCAAGCGTGGACTCGACGTTGTGCTCACTGAGCAGGAAGCCGCGCGCGTGCTGCTGCAGCGGTCCCCGGCACGGCTCATACATATAGGAATGCTCGAGCTGCACGACATCCCAGGTTTGCTGCAACAACTGCTGCAAGGTGCTGCTGAAGGCAGGCGCATGACCATTCACCGACGCCAGCAGCGGTGCCGGCGACAGCAGTCCAGCGAGCATCGTCTTCAGGGAGCGCAGCGGCCGTCGCTGCAGCACGATCAGCTCTTCCAGCAATGGCTCCAGCTGCGCCTGGGTGGCAGCATCCAGCGGTACCTTGCTTTGCACCAACAAGGTGATGCGATGGCCGCGCGCGGCCAGGCAACGCAACAGATGGTATTGGCGCAGCTTGCCGCCGCTGGTGGTCGGCCACGGCAGGTAAGGCAGGATCCACAGAATGCGCAGCGGTCGCATCACCACTCCAATACCGACAGCGACGTCGATACCGGCACATTGACTGCATCGCCGCTGCCGATCTCCTTGTGCGCGCCGCTCAGCACATCGTGCAGCACCGCCTGCTTGAGGCCATTGACCTGGACCTGCCCGGGTTGCGCGCCCCAGAACAACCAAAGTCGACGGCCGTCCGGGCGCTGCCAGCCAATGCTGATCATGCCCGGCGTGTTACCGGTAAACACCGGTGCCTTGCCAGGCACCAGACGCGGCCCGGTGATCTGCAACAGGCGTTGCACCGCGCTGTACACCGGCTTGGCTGCAGCGGCTTCGTCCAGCAGCCCATAGCGGCGATCACGCGCACCTGCGCGCTGGTCCAGGTCACTCAGGGCGAACAGGAAAATCTTGTCGTAATCCAGCGCACTCATCAGCGCCAGGCGACGGGTCACGAAGTCGGCCTGCCCCTGTGCGCCGATGATGGGCTGCTCTTCCTTGGGGCCGGCATAGCTGGACCAACCCCATTCGTCGGCCCAGATGTCTCGCGCACCGGCGGCGCGCAGTGATGCATTGCCTTGGCGGGCACGCTGCACGAAGTCCATCGCATGCGCGTCGTCGCCTTCCGGATACAAGGAGTACGGGTGATAGGCAGTAATCACGTCCAGCGAGAACAAACCGCCCTTGGCCAATGCTTCGACCATCAACGCGCCACCACGGGTGGGCATCTGGCTGAAGTAGCCCATGCCACCCAACACGATCTTGCGACCCGGCGCATCGCGGCGCATGGCCTCCACGCTGGTCAGCAACAGCTGGCCATAGGCGGCAGGATCTTCGCGCGGTCGCCAGAATGCCGGCAGGTTGGGCTCGTTCCACACCTGCCAGGCAACAACCTTGGGATAGCGCTGCGCCAGCTGCACCAGGGCGCGCGCGTAGAGGTTCGGATCCTTCGGCGGGTATTGGTCCGGGTTTGGGCTGCCGGCTGGCGCTGAGGTGGCGTGCGGCGCCGAACCGACCAGATACACCTCGGCCTTGAGACCACGGCGCTCCATTTCCTCCATCAGGGGATCCAGCACGTCCCAACGGAACTGGCCTTGGCGCGGTTCGATGGTGTCCCAATGCAGGTCCACCCTTACCCACTGCAGGCCCAGGGCCTGCAACTGATCCATCTGCTTGCGGTACTGGGTAGGCTCGAACCACAGGAAGTGTGCATTCACACCGAGATAATCAGCCCATACCAGCGGCCGCGGCGGCACCAGCTCCAAGGCCGCACGCTCGCCCTTGGCGCAGGCAGTGACGCCCCACAGCAGCGAACCGACCAGCACGGCTGACGCCAGTACCCGCAGCAGCCGCGCCCTGAACATGCCTGGTCCTTTCATCGCTTACGCTCCACAACCGATGTAAACAGTGCCGCAAACTCGCTGGCAATTGTCGCCCACTGGCGTTGCGCGCCCAGCGCGGACGCCGCTGTCGCCCAGCTGTGCGCCAATGACGGCTCATCCAGCAGGCTGACAATGCGTTCGGCCAAGGCGTGGCTCTGCCCCTGCGCATACACCACGCCGTTGCCGTAAGACACTTCTTCGGCAAACGCGCGTGCGTCCGAGGCAATCACCCCGCGCCCGCTGGCGTTGGCCCAGGACAGCGCGCCGCTGGTGCCGCGCATCCGGCCGAGCAAGGCGAGCTTCTTTGAATCGCGATACGGCAGCACCATCGCGTGATGGGCCTGCACGCAGTCCAGGATGCCGCTGGCGGGCAGGTCGAGCTGCCACTCGATGCGATCCGCGATACCCAGTTCGGCAGCGCTCGCTCGCAGCTGCGACAGGTAGTTGCCACGGCTGCCAAACGCCAGCTCCGGCGCCGATCCACCCGCCATGGTCACTGCAAGCCGCGCCTGTGGCCGCTGGCGAAAAACCGCGGCCAAGGCATCGAACAGGTCCTCGATTCCCTTGCCCGGATAGATGAAGCCGAAATACAGCAACTTCACGACCTCGCCTTCCGGCAATGTGGCAGCGGCGAATGCCGGATTGCCATGCGCGATGAAATGCACCTTGTCTGGCGCAACCTGCATCCGCTCAACGAGACAGCTGCCACCGGTACGGGTCAACGCCACCATTGCATCCAGACCAGCAGCCAAACTGCGCTCGCGCGCCAGCGTGCGTCGGTCCTGTGCCAGTGCCAGCAGCTGCGGCAAGGGGCGCGGCCAGGTCGCTATGCGGCGGGCCAGCCCCTGCGCAGGGTCCGGCGAGCGCCATACCAGCCGCTCCGGATCGTGCACGGTCGCGCTGGTCGCCAGTTGCGGCCAGCGCACACGTAGTTGTTCAAGCGCGAGGAACTCGGGACCACGCCCGCCGCCCAGCTGCGCATGGACGATATCCACGTCCCGCCAGAACGCTGCATCACTCGCGTCCCAGGCACCGTCTGCGCGCTGCGGTGGTACCCGCACATCCACGCCTGCAGCACGCAGCGCTTCCATCCATGCCTGCGCATAGTCGGCGATGCCGTTCTGCAACGGCGGCAACGGTGCGAGCAGCGCAAGCCTCACTCAGTACGCCCCGAGCCAACGACTGATCGGCTTCCAGAACCTGGCCGGGATTTCGAAAACGCGACGATTGAGCACGATGCCGTCGACACGCCCCAAGGCATCGCGCAGCAACGCCAGGGCATTTTCCACCGCCGGCACCGTGGTGCTGCGCGCCTGCACCACCAGAATGATGCGATCGCAGCCACGCAAGGCAATCAGCGCGTGCTCGTCGCTCAGCGGCGGCGCCTGCACGATCACCATTTCGCCGGGCTGCGCCGGCAGTGCGCCCTCGCGCACGCTATAGCCCTGCTGCCTTAGCACGATGGCCAGACGCGAGGCGATGAAGCTGACCCCTTCGCCGGAGCGACCGGAGGTCAAGCCGACCGACAGTCCTTGCTCGGCGATCTGCTCCAGCGGCAGGCGGCAATAGATGCGGTACAAGGCTGCACGCAGCGGCTGCGAGGCATCCTGGTCGCGCTCGATCTCCGGCACCGTGGCCAGCAGGGGCACGTTGAAGGTTTTCTCGATGCGACCGCCGTCGTGGATGCGCTGGTCCATCAGGTACAGCAGGAACACCACCACCAAGGCCACGGCCAGCGCCACCGGAATGGTCAGCAGCAGCATCAACATGCTCTTCGGGAACACGCGCGACGGGGTGAAGCTCGACTCACCGACCAGCGCCACATTGCTGAGGCGATTGCGGTTCAAGTCACGGATCACGCGCGCACGCAGCAGATAGTCCGAATACTGGGCGAAGGTTTTTTCGGCCGAGCCAAGCTCCAGGCTCAAGCGCGACAGCGATGGCTCGGCCGCCATCACTTCTTCGCGCGAGGCCTGCAGCTGCTTGAGCTGCTCATCGATCTCGGCGATGTTGGCATCGATCTTGGCGACATTGATACGCGCATCCTGCATGTCCTGGCGCAGGCGGGTACCCAGGGCATTGGGGGCGACATTGCGCGAACGCACCACATTGTCATTGACCGCAGCAATCTCTGCTTCCAGCCCGGCGATGCTCTCATCCAACGCACGTACCGGCGGCGCACCTTCCTTGAAGTTGCGCAGCAGATCCAGGCGCTGCTGCTTGAGTCCGTTCAACTTCAGCTTCAGGTCTTCGCGGGCAGGATTCAGGCTGATTTCGCGCTCGGTCACCACCTCGCCTGCGACAGCAGGCAACTGCCGGCCGGCCGCACCGAGAATGCCGAGCAGCGCCTCGCGCTCGGCCTGCAGCTCGCGGCGATGACGGTACAGCTTCTGCAGCTGGTCGGTCACGTCCTCGATGCGCTGTTCGACGCTGGTGGCATCGATGACGCGCAGGCGGTCACGCAGCTGCTGTTTCAGCTTGATGATGGTGTCGTTGAGCTCGGTGTTCTGCTGCTGGTAGAAATCAAACAGCGCATCGCCGCCAGCAGCATTGGCGCGCTCATCGAAATAAGCGTCCACCCAAGCCTGCGAGATGCCCTGCGCGACATGCGGGTCACCCCAGGTCACGCGCATTTCCATCACGTTCGAGCCCGGATCGTGGCTTACCGCCAGACGCTTTGCCAGCCGTGCAGCAAGGCGGTCCTCCGGCGGCGCCTTGTCCATCAGACCCACGCCGACGAACACATCACGCACGACTTCCTTGCACCAGGCCGCGGCCTTGCCCATATGGAACTTGAAGCGCGCCCAGCCGCCCTGCGGCGGTACCGATGACATCGCCAGATAGGCCTTGGCGACCTTCAGCATGACCGGCGCACTGGTCGCCATCTTCTCCTCATCCAGCAGCGGATCGCGCTGCGGACTCTGCTGCACGAAACCTGATTCCGGGCCCGGCTGCACCGGCAACTGCACGCTGGCGCTCTGCGTCGGCTTGACCAGCAAGCGCGCATCGGAGACGAAGCGATTGGGCAGCAGGAACGCACCGGCCACCACCACCGCGATCGTGACCATCAAGGTCAGGCGAAACTCGCGGGCGAAAATAAACAGCAGACGCAGCGCGTCGCGAAGGCTACGGACTTCGATCACGGCACGGTTACCTCTGGCGTATTGATCCGGTAGGACGGCTCGTTTATCTGGTAATTGGCCGATGCACCGAAACCACGGAACATCAGCAACTGACCGACATACATGTCCACGCGCTGGATCGCATTGCCGATCCGCGAACTGGGCACGAATACCAGGTCGCCGCGCTGCAGTTGCACGCCCGGCTGGCCATTGGTGGCAGGGCTGAGCAAGGCGGCATAGTCGAAGAAGTAGACCTGCTGCATGCCTTCGTCATCCTGGCGCACCAGTGCGACATGATGGCTGTCCGCGGTCGGCAGCACGCCGCCGGTGGCGGTGATGGCCTGCGGCACGGTCACCGCCGACATCAGGTCGAAGGTGCCCGGATTGCGCACGGCACCGCCGACATAGACGCGGCTACCGGGCGCTTCAGCGATATTGATGGTCACCCGTGGCTCGCGGTAAATCGCATCCAGTCGCTGGGTCAGCTCTTCACCGATGGCTTCCGGGGTACGTCCGCCAGCCTTGACGATGCCGATGAACGGATAGGCGATGTTGCCGTCGGGCCTGACCCGGTACAGCGTTGCCTCATCCTTCTCGGCGGGCGTCTGCGCATCGCGCACGATCCGCAGCACATCGCCGGTATGTACCTTGAGCACCGGCTTGGGTAGCTGATCCGGGCTGAAATTGCTGATCTGGCGCTCACGCACCACCTTGCCGGTGGGCAGCTGGACTACGTTGGACATCGCGCAGGCGGTGAACAACAGGGTAAGCAGCGCCGGCAGCGCCAATCGCAGGGACTTCATGATTGCCTCCAATAGCCGGTAAACATTCCAATACGTCGTTTCAAGCGCAGCGGCAGATGCCGTTCCATGTGCCCCAGACGATAACCAATGAACTTTGCAGCGGTGCGCAACAACGCACCGGGTAGTGCAGTGACCGCGCCGGCCTGGCGCAGCGCGCGCAGCTCGGAGCGCACGAAGCGACCACCTTCGCCGCCCGCACCACCAAAGCGCTCGCGTATCCAGCGCTCGCGCGAATAGAACACGCCGATGTCGAAGTAGCGGCGCAGCTCTTCCAGGATGCTGTAGTCGTGCGAATGCCAGGCCTCGGCAGCAGCCACATAGTTGACCGCCCAACCCGCCAGCAGCACGCGCGCGGCGACATGTGTGTCCTCGGTGCCGATCACATCCACCGGAAACCCGCCCACCTCGGCCAGCACATCGGCGCGATAGGCACAGAATGCATCGGAACTGAAACAGGTCTTGATGCCGAGCTCGGCGGCGTCGCCACTGCGCTTTATGCGGCCCTGCGGCGGATAGTTGAAGGCACGCGCATGCCGGGCCAGGATGCCTGCCTCCGGGTGCGGAATCTGCCGCCCATAGGCCACCGCCACATCAGCGGCGGCATACACGCCATCGACCAGCGCCTGCAGCGCATCCGGCGGCACCGGTATCGCGTCCTGGGTCATGTAGATCAACACATCAGCATTGACCAGGCTGGCCGCAAGACGCCGCGTACCGCCATGGTTGAACGTAGCTGGATCAATCTCCACCACCCGCGCGCCGAACTCGCGCCAGCGCGCGACACCGCCATCGGTGGAGGCGCTGTCGATGATCAGCAGTTCGTCTGGCTGCAGCGACTGCGCACGCAGCGCCGGCAGCATCCGCGCCATATGCGCTTCACCGTTACGTACCGGGATGATCAGGGCAACACGCGGCCTGGCCATCAGTACGCCGCCTTCATCGACAACACCGCCGGCAAGGTGCGCAGCAGGATGAAGGCATCCAGGCCAAGCGACCAGTTCTCGATATAGGCCAAGTCGTACTCAACGCGCTTCTGCAGCTTCTCGACGGTATCGGTCTCGCCGCGGTAGCCATGCACCTGCGCCAGACCGGTGATGCCAGGCTTCACCTTGTGCCGCGCCACATAGTTGGCGACGGCCTCCTCGAACAGGATGTCGGCTGCCTTGGTGGCGGTGGCATGTGGGCGCGGCCCGACCATCGACATGCTGCCCGCCAGCACGTTGAACAGCTGCGGCAACTCATCGATGCTGCTCTTGCGGATGAAACGCCCGATTCGCGTCACCCGCGGATCGCCAGCGCGCGTCTGGGTCTGCGCATCCATGTCACGTTGATCATGGAACATCGAGCGGAACTTGTAGACCTCGATCAACTGATGGTTGTAACCATAGCGACGCTGCCGGAACAGCACCGGGCCGCGCGAATCCAGCTTGATGGCGACGGCCACCAGCAGCATCAACGGCGACAGCAGCAACAAGGCCAGGCTTGCCAGCACGACATCCTCGGCCCGCTTGTAGGCTGGCGCCCAGCCTTTCAAAGGCGGCTCCGAGACCACCAGCATCGGCACGTCGGAAATATCCGCGACACGCGGCAGCGCGAAGTTGAAGGCCTGCATCTCCGGCACCAGGAATACCTGTACCGGCATCTTCCTCAGCAGTTCCACATAGTGGTGATTGCGGCCTTCGGCCACCGCTGGCAGTGCCATCAACACCTGATCCACCTCGTTGTTGCGGATCAGCTGCTCAAGCAATGCGAAATTGCCGATCAGCTGCGGCCGCAGGTGCGAGGCGATCCGGTCCGGGCTGCGGTCATCGATGAATCCCAGCAGGCCGCTGGCGATGTCCACGTTCTGCTGCATGTGCTGGGCGAGCCGGCTGCCGTTCTCGGTCGCCCCCAGGATCACCGAGCGGCCAACGAAGTGGCCGTCGCGGATGCGCCGCTGGAAGAACGCCAGCATCAGCAACCGCCCAAGTACCAGCAACAACAAGGTCGTCAGGTACCAGAGCAGCGCCATCTTGATTGGCAGGTAGGCGATCACCCGGAACACGGTATGCAGCATCAGCACCAGGCCGAAGCTGGCCGACCAGGCAACGATGGTGGAGCGGATCAGCACCCGATTGCTGAACATCTCCCGCCCGTACATGCCGAACGCGGTGAACACCAGAATGGTCAGCAGGCCCGCCAGCAAGGCCAGCACCCCGTAGGTGCGGATCAAACTGCTGTCGTGGACCCCCATCAGCAACAGCACCAGCGCCGCGGGCGAGACCGCGGCGCAGAAGTGGAAAATACGCGCCATCAGACGCGACCAGCGCATCACTACAGGGCGGGTATTTGCGAACAATGCATCTGAAAACGGTAAGCGCATTACGACGTCAGACACCTGTGCTGATGCGAACAAAACAGGCACACACCCACACAAACCGAGGCAACCGCCTGCAAAGCGACGCCATCGGCTTGACCCTAGTGAGCCACCTGCCCCCCTGCAGACAACCGGCCGGACTCATTCAACGAGGAGTACGGCTGTACCTGATCATCTGTTCCTTGCCCGATACAATAACGTGATGGGACTCACGTTTACAGGGGTATAGGCACATGGATGCGCTGCGTTAAGGAATCAATCGCAGTTGTCAAGGCCAGATGACAGGCGTTTGACGCTTACTGAAGCTCGAAGACCTGCCGCAGATAGGACAGGTAGCCCGGATCATCACACATGCTCTTGCCGGGCGAATCACTGAGCTTGGCCACCGGCTGACCGTTGCAGCGGACCATCTTGATGACGATGTTCAGCGGCGTCGGGCCCAGATCGTTGGTCAGGTGTGTGCCAACACCGAAGGCAACCTGGCAGCGGCCACGGAAGTGGTCGTACAGCTGCATCACCTTCTCGATGTTCAAGCCATCGCTGAACACCAGTACCTTGCTGGTCGGGTCAACGCGGTTGGCCTTGAAATGGGCCAGCATACGGTCGCCCCACGCAACCGGGTCGCCGGAGTCATGGCGCACGCCATCAAACAGCTTGCAGAAATACATGTCGAAGTCGCGCAGGAAGGCATCCAACCCGACCACATCCGACAAGGCGATACCCAGGTCGCCGCGGTACTCGCGTGCCCAGGACTCCAACGCCGCCACCTGCGAGTCGCGCAGGCGTGGGCCCAGCGCCTGGAAGGCCTGCAGGTATTCATGCGCCATGGTGCCGTGCGGCGTCATGCCATACATACGCGCGAAGTACACGTTGCTGGTGCCGACGAACTGCGGACCCAGTGCGTCACGCAGCATCGGCAGCATCGTGCCATGCCATTCCCGCGAGTAGCGGCGGCGGCTGCCGTAATCGGCGATACGGCAGTTCTCGAACCCGGCAGTATCACGCAGCAACGCGGTCTTGGCCTGCAGACGGCGTTCGCCTTCGGCGAAATCGGCAGTGGTGGTATTGCGGAACCAGACTTCGTTGATGATCGCCAGCAACGGCACTTCGAACATGATGGTGTGCAACCACGGGCCGGTGATGTCCAGCTCGATCTCACCCGGCACGGTTTCCGATGCACGCAGGCTGATGTACTTGCGGTCCAGGTGGAACAGGCCGAGGAAATCGGCGAAGTCCGGCTTCACGAAGCGCAGCCGACGCATGTATTCCAGCTCGTCGGCGGTGAAGCGCAGGCTGCACAGATGGTCGATCTCGCTGTTGATCTCGTCCATGTACGCGGCCAGGTCAATCCCGGGCGTACGGCATTTGAACCGGTACTGGACGATGGCGCCCGGGTACTGGTGCAGTACCGCCTGCATCATCGTGAACTTGTAGAGGTCGGTGTCGAGCAGGGATTGGATGATCATGCCCGGCATTATGCGCTGGCTGGAGGCTCGGGTTCAGCCGGCCGCGGGGGCTTGTTCATGGTCTGTGGCGGTCGCTGGAGTTAGGGCTGGCGGCGGTTGCTCGAAGCGCCCCCTCCCCAACCCTCCCCTGCGCGTTGCGCAAGGGAGGGAGCCATGCACGCTTCAGTCCCCTCCCTTTGGCGCAGCCAAGGGGAGGGCTGGGGACGGGTGCTTTGAATGCCCCAACACCCCAAGACCCAAACTTATTTCAGCAACAACCGCGGCACCTGCAACGCCGCATGCGCCCAGATCGCACACCACACCCCTGCCCTCACCGGCAAGCTGCGCTGGCTGGCTTCAAACTTGCGGAAGTAACGCCACAGGCCGCGATGCTTGTGCCATTCCACGAAGAACGGCCGCGAGCGGCTGGACACGCCACGCACATGCAGCACCTTCAAGTCATTGGCGATGGCCACCACCGCGCCGGCCTGGCGCGCGCGACGGCATAGATCCAGGTCTTCGGCATGCAGCCGGTAGCCAGCGTCCCAGCCCTGCAGACGATCAAACAAGCCGCGCGGCATCAGCAAGAGCGCGCCTGACAAGGCCTGCACCTGCTGCAACGCTGCCGAATGATCCACCTGCACCGCCAGCCGCGAACCCGCACCGGGGTTACGCAGCATCGCGGCGAAGTCAGGGTCGCGGCGGCGTACCGCCGGATCAGCGACGCCGTCCTCGTCCACCTGCTCCACGCCGAGCAGGCAATCACCCAGTGGCCGGCCAAGGTCGCGCAGCTGGGCCAGGGTCTGCGGTTCGACCATCAGATCCGGATTGACGAAGGCCAGCCACGGCGAATGGCATTCACTTGCGCCTTGGTTGCAGGCGGTGGCAAAGCCGGGATTGTCGGGATTGGCGATGAAGCGCACGCGGCTGTCGGCCAGCGCATGCCGCTGTGCGATCGTCAGCGAGCCATCATGCGATTCGTTGTCGACCACGCGGATCTCGGCAATATCGGCGGCGGCACGCAGACGCTGCAGGCACTCATCCAAGGTGCTCGCACTCTGGTAACTGACCACCACCACCGCAATTGAATCGCTCACACCGGCTCCGCGCCTGGAAGGGAACCACAGGCATCGAACAGATCGGGCTGGGCTTGCGGCATTATCGCCTGCTCGCATAGCTGCTGCAGTTGCTGGCGGTGGGCATGAAGCGGGTCGTTCATCAGGAACGCTGCCAGCCGCGCGGTCCACACCGGCCAGCGATTGGCCAGTACTTCCATGTCGCCTTCGGCCGGCTGGCCTTCACTCTGGCGCCCAACGAAGGCGTTGTCACACAGCACGTTTCGCCAGCCCAGCCCGCTCATGCGCAGGCTCAGATCTACCAGCGCGGCATACCACGAGCCGTAACTGTGGATATCCAGCCCGCCGGCACGACGACGTGCACTGCCGCGTATCAGCACCGCATGGGTGACCGCCGAGGGCAGCTCCGGCTGCAGCAGCGGCATTGCCGCCAGGGCCTGCAGCAGCCGCGCCGGATCGGCGGGCACTGGATTGAGTTCGCCGGCACGCGGCCACGATACGGCTTCGCCGGCGTTGCTCCACGGCGTGGCGGTGGCGATGGAGGCATCACGCGCCAGACAGTCACTGAGTTGCTGCAACCAACCCGCAGTCGGCAACGCATCGGGCGCCAGCACGGCCACGTCAGCATCGCCGCAGGCCTTCAGCATCTCGTCCAGATGCGCCGCCTCGCCGATCGGGCGCGGACGGCGTGTGTACTCGGCCTGTAGGCGGGTGCTTGCAAGCCAATGCTCGATCACCACCTGCCCGCGCGGGCCACTCTGGCCATCATCGGCCAGCCACACCGGCGTACCTGCCGGTGTGTGCTTCTCCAATGCCGCCAGACAGGCGTCAAGCGCTGCATCGTCCACACCCACCGGCAGCAGGATGACCGGCAGCGCCATGCTCAGCGCCCCTTGGGTGCGTTGATCGGATCCAGCGCACGGAACTTGCTGCCGTACTCGTCAGTGAGATTGCGCGCTTCCTGCGGGTTGCGGACGATGGTCGGGGTCAGCAGCACGATCACTTCGCTGCGTCGGCTGCTTTGGGTCTTGCGGCCGAACAGGCCACCGATCACCGGCAGTCGGCTCAACCCGGGCAGACCGGATGAGCCCTTGGTGGCACTGTCCTCGATC
Source organism: Stenotrophomonas sp. STEN038 (assembly GCF_056759895.1). Lineage (NCBI taxonomy): Bacteria > Pseudomonadati > Pseudomonadota > Gammaproteobacteria > Lysobacterales > Lysobacteraceae > Stenotrophomonas > Stenotrophomonas sp. STEN038. Next base: position 30,581 of record NZ_JBRRDW010000004.1, on the reverse strand, counting down.
AGGCCGGCCAACATCACCGTGTCACCGGCATTGACGGCCGCTTCGGTCTTCATGCGGCGGGTATTGATGCGTACGTTGCCGTTGTCATCAGGCTCACCTTCTGGCGAGCTGACTTCCTGCACGATGTCCAGGAACACCATGCCGTCGCGGGTGACACGTGGGCGCACCTTGAGGATGGTGCCGGTTTCCAGGTACTGCACCTGCGCGTACTGGTTGTCGCTGATGCCTGACACCGACACCGAATACACCGGAATCTTGCTGCCCACGTTCAACGTGGCCACTGCATTGTTGCGCACGAACAGCGACGGTGTCTGCAGCAGGCGGACATCGGTGACCTGGTCCAGTGCCGTGATCACCGCGGCGGCGTTCTTGCCGAGGAAGGTCCAGCTCAACCCGCCGCCGCCTTTTCCGTCACCGGGAATCAGCGAGCCGGCGATATCGCCCCAGATGCCACGCCCGAGGGCTGACGGCAGGCCGGCGCCGCCCTTGTCGACGGCGGCGTTGACCGCCTGCTCGAAATACCAGTTGACGCCATAGCTCAGGTCACCGCTCAAGGCGACCTCGGCAACCTGCGCCTCGATATGCACCTGCATCGGCATCACGTCGAGCTTTTCCACCACCTCGCGGATCGACCGCCATGCCTGCGGTGTACTGCGCACCAGCAAGGTATTGGTTTCCTCCACGGCGGAAACTCCAACGCGGTCGCCTTCAACTTCCAAAGTAACGCTGCCATTGCCGGGGCTGCGCTGCGGCAAGGCCATGCCCTCGCCCATGCCGTTGTTGCTGCCGCTACCGCCGCCCATGCCATCGCTTTTGCCGAACGAACCGCCCCCATCGCCGAGGTTGTCGTCGGCGTTGGCTGAAGGATCGACGGTGCCCCCGCCTTGCAGGTTGATCGCACTGGCACCTGGCGCCAGCGAAGTTGCACCACCCTGCCCGCCGCGCGAGCCACTACCAGCGCCAAACACCTCGGCCAGCCGCTCTGCAAGGTCCTTGGCCTTGATGTATTTCAACTCATGCGAGAACAGACGGGCGCTACCGCCGGCACTGTCGATGCGATCCAGCCACTGCTGGATCTGGTCCAGATAGCGGGCCTGCGGGGTGATGACCAGCACTGCATTGGCATTGTCCAGCGGCATGAAACGGAACATGCCGGCGCTTGGTGTCTTGCTGGCTTCGCCAAATACCTTCTCAAGATCACTGGCCACCTGCGAGGCGCGCCCGGACTGGATCGGGAACACGCCCACCGACATGCCGGACAGCCAATCCACGTCGAAGATCTCGACCGTACGCAGGTAGTTTTCCAATTCGGTGCGGGTGCCGCCCAACGTGATCACATTGCGTGAGCCGTCAATGCCGACGATGGCGTTGGGCCGCGCATAAGGCTCCAGCACTTTCTTCATCTCGCTGGCCGAGATGTACTGCAGCGGCACCACCCGTACTTCGTAGCCTCTTGCGGCCGAGGCCGGTGCGGTGCTGGGCGCGACCGTGCCTGCCAGCGACTGGTCCGCCGGCACCACGTTGTAGCGGCCACCGCTGTAGATCAGGCGTGCGTTGTTCCAGCCCAGCACCATCTCCAGCAGGTTCAGCGCCTGCGCCGGTGATACCGGCTTGGGCGTGGCCAGGGTTACCGTGCCCTGCACGGTCGGTGCGATCACGTAGTTCTGGCCGAGCATGTCACCGAGGATGGCCTTGGTGACCGCCTGTACCGACTCGCCTTCAAAGTTGAACACTGCCGTGCCATTGCCAGCCGCGGTCAAGGCAGGAGCCGGTGCCGAGGCGGCAGCGCGGTTGATCACTGTGCCGTTGCCACGCCGGATCACCGCACGCCCCTGATTGTCATCGGGTTTGGGGGCTTCTTCGGCGCTCAGCGGGCTGGTACGGGCTGCCTCGCCGGGGGCCGGCGTGCGCGTGTCCGGCGCAGCAGTGCGGCGGATATCCGGCGTCGGCGTGGTGACGCAGCCACTCAAGGCGCCGATCAGCAGGCTGGCTGCAACTATGCGTGATGTCATACGCTCACTCTACGGGTTCTGGCGGCCAGAGCCGCCGTTCTGATTCTGTTGTGCCTGCCGACGGCGGGCCTGGATGCGATCACGGATCGCCTTGATCTGATCTGCTGACGGTGCAACCGGTTCGGCTGCAGGCGGCGGTGTGGGCACGCTGACCGGCGGATGATTCGGCTGCGCATTGCCAGGCATGGGCGCTGCACCACCGTCTATTGGCGGTTTGGGCCCACCGCTGAACACCTGCAGTTCCAGATTGAGCGTGCCCGCCGGCCCACTGACCACGGCGCTGCGCGGCTGCAGCGACAGCAGCTGCCAACCGTCCTGTACTTCGCCGCCCAGACGCAGGCGCAGCGACTTGCCCTGGTCGGTGGTGAGCGTAGCCATGTCCAGGCCCGGCGTCATCAATACCCCGGTCAAACGCACACTGGCCGCTGCCGGCTCACCGGCTTCGCCGATGAAGAACGGATGCGGCCGCCGATCACTGGCAAACAACGGCCGGCTCAAAGCCTCGGAATTGTCGGCAACCGCAAGCGCCGCGGGCTGCGGAACCGCTGGCAAGGCAGGCACGTCCAGTGCGGCAGCGCTGCTGCCGATCCTGCTGCCCAGTCCAAACAGGCACAACGCCCACACCAGCAGCGCCCAACCAGCGAATGCGCCCAGCAACCAGGTGCGTAGACCTGCTACATCATTGCGCATTGGCAACCTCCGTCGCCGGTGCGACCACACCGGGGCGCAGATAACCGCTGAGCTCGAAACTCACATCCAGTCCGCCACCGCCTTCGCCCAGGCCGGCGGACAGGATGTCGAGCCGGTCCACGCGCAATTGCGGTGTTCCGGTTTCCAATGTCCGCAACACGCTCATCCATTCGTTCATGCCGCAACGCAGACGCGCCTGCACCGCCACCCGCGGAAAGCGGCCAGTGCTGTCGGCCGGCAACGGCGAGCGGTCGCTGATCGCGCAACTACGCTGGTCCGGGCTGGCCAAGCGCGCGGCTTCTTCCAGCCGCTGCACCAGTTTGGAGGTCGCCAGCTCCACCGAGTTTTCGGCCATGAAACCGGGTTGATCGGCCAATGCCTGTTGCGCCTGCTGCAGCCGCTGCGTGACCTGCGGCGCCTGCCGCAACTGCATGCCAATGCGCTGCTGGCGCTCCTGCAGGGTCGCGATTTCTGCTTCCACCGCCTGCATCGGCCGGGTCCACAAGGGCTGCACCAGCAGCAGATAGATCACGCCCAATATGGCCAGCAACAGTGCAAGGGCCAACCAGCGATCACGGCGCGCGGGGTGCGGTGCCATCGGCAGCCTCCTGGTTGGGGCCGCGCAGTTCTGCGGTCAAGGTGAAACGCTCACGCCCGGCACCTTGACCGGCCTGCAGCACACCGGTCAGTGACGGCGTCTTCCACAGCGTGGAGCCCTCCAGCTTGGAGACCAGCGACGAGGCACTGCTGCTCATGCCGATCAACTGCATGCGCCCGCCTTCGATCGAGAGTTTTTCCAGCGAGGTGTCATCGCCCAGCCGTTGACTGAGCTCATTGATGATTTCGGTGGCAGATGCCTGTTGGGCACGCTGTGCAGTGAAGAACTGCTGACCATCGACCAGATCCTGCAACTGCTGCCGCTGCGCGGCCACCGCCCGTGCGCGCGCCGCAGCGGCCTCCACCTGCGTCGACAGTAGCGCGGCAGCGGCGCGACGGTTGTCCAGCAACTGCCAGGCAGCCAGCACCATCATCACCAGACCTGCGATCAACAGCAGGCGGTTGAGTCGGCGCATCGGGTCATGTCGTTGCCGACGCATCGCCAGCGGCAACAGGTTTACCCCCAGGGGCTGTCCTTCAACGTCGACCGCATCCACTCCGTCAAGCTGCTGCTGCCATGCCTCGCCCGAGCCCAGCAACGCGTCCACCAGTGGCCGCGGCGCGACCACCAGTTCGGTATCCAATTGGCCATCAGCGCGACGCTGCAACAGGCGCACGTCGTAGTAGACCTGCGTGGCACTGAAAGGCGTTTGCCGGTCGATCTCAAAGCCAAGCACTTCACGCAGGCGCGCCTCGGCCGCGGCAGGCATGCGCAACGGCTTGCGCAGTATTGCGTTGGCCGACAACAGCGCGAAGCGCGGCAGGCCAGCAACGCGCGGAGGCAAGGCCGCGTCCACTGCATTGGGCGCCGCGTCGATGGGCAGCACCTGCAGCAACTGCCGCTGGCCGCTCTGCAACAGCGACACGGTCAGCTGCGCGTCGACAAGCTCCAGCAGCAAGCGCGCATCGGAGACCCCAAGCAGTGCCCGCCAACGCGCAGGCAGCCAGGACAGCAACGCCTGCGACCACCATGACCAGAAGCCACCAGCGCCCGGCACAATGCGTGCACTCGCCTGCCCCAGTCGTTCACGCAACCCTGTCATCTGGACATCGCTCCCTGTTCCCACTGCAGCACCGTATACGGCGCACCGGCCATAGCACCGGGATTAAGACGGACCACGGCGCGGGTAACCGCTTTTCGCTCGGCCACCAGCTGCACCTTGCTTTCGACACTATAAGTGCCGCTGTCGGCTCCCATGGGTGAAGTTTCGCCCATCCCGGCACCGCCGTCTGCACGCTCACGCTGGGCCATGATCAGCGCAGCATCCATCCCCATCGCGGTCAGCACCGGCGCTGGTGCGAAACGTGGACTGGGCTGGCCGCTACCGTAGACCGTCACCAGCGGTGCCAACTGTGCATAAAGCTCCGGCTCCATGCCGAGCACGCGCTGCAGCTCGCTGATACTGTCAAATGGCGCGTTCCTGGCGCCGTAAGGCAGGCCAGCAGCCTGATAGTTAGCGGTTTCCGCGCCGCCGGAGACCTGCAGCAGCGAATCGACGTCACGCCAATCGACGATGGCGCCGGCCAACCGCGCGGCCTTGTCAGGCGCCACTCCAAGTGCACGCAACAGGCCTTGCAGCAGGTTCAGATCGGCCTTGTTCAGATCGACCTTGCCGGACTCATCAACGATACGCAGCGCCACCGCATGGCCATCAAACTGCCAACGGTAAGGGCGCCCGTCGGCGTGCCAGCTGGGCTGGGTCGGCGTGGCGCGCATCCGCGACAGCGCGTAATCGATACCGGCATGGGCGATCTGCTCGCCTCCGGCAAGGTCGCCGGTCACCCGGCCCTGCAGGTGTTCGACCCGCGCAGTGAGCGCGAACGCGGCGATGGTAGTGGTCAACAACGCCACCACCCACAACACCAGCACCAGGGCCGCACCGCGCATCTTCATCGCCAGCTCCCGGCGACACCGTGCTGCGGCAATGCGACGACCAGTGGCGGCCACGCTGGGCCACCTGCGGGGGTGATCTCGATGGAGACCAGGGCCGGCATGCGCCCCGGCAAATCCCAGCTGTCCTGCCAGCGGCCCATTGCACCGGTATTCGGATCGGCACCGCGATAGCGCAGCTTCACCTGTTTGAGATCGTCGGCCAGCAGCTCGCTGCCACGCGGTGGATTTTCCTCCAGCAACTCACCGTTCTGCAGCAGGGTCAGCCCGATCCGCAGCTGCTGCTTGTCACCGCTGCCGCTGACTTCAAGCGTGTGCAGATAGGGACCGCCGCGGCCCAGATAATTTGGCACATTGGCGACAAACCGGAGCTGCTGTGGCGTGCCGGTAAACACCTTGGCACTGCCACTCAACGCATCGCGCTGCAAAGGCAATGGCATTGCCGAGACCAGACGCCTGCGCAGGAAACCCTCGACTGCGCGCATGCGCTCATTGCCACTGGCAATCGCCTCACCACGGCTACTGATCGCCAGCGTCGAACGCACTGCGGCGAATGCCAGCGCCATGCCGGCAGCGAGCAGCACGGTGGCCAGCAGCACCTCGATCAAGGTGAAACCGCGTGCGCGCACTGGCCGCGATCGACGCGGTGAACGCTTCATGGCGGCGCCTCCAGCGGCGCGTTGCCACGCAGCCGCAGCGTGCGCCAACGTAGTTGTTCCTGCGCGCTATCGCCCCAGCGCACCTGCAGATCCAGCAACCATAGCCGCGCCTGTTGCTGGCGCGGCTCCACATAAGGCGAGACCTGCAGACTCCAGTGATAGCGGCCCTGCTCCCATTCGCCCTGCTGGCGGCCTGCGCTCAACGGCGCCTCCACGCCTGCCAGTGCAAGCAACGACTGCGCGTGCAAGGCAGCGCGACCATAGCCATCGGCCATGCTGACCTGACGCGCGGCACCGGATAGGCTGCCCAGAAGCAAGGTCATCGCCAGCGCCAGCAGGGCGAAGGCGACGATCACTTCAATCAACGAGTAACCGCGTTGGCGCTTCATCCAGCGCCCTCTCTCAGCGGACCGGCCTTGACCTCGCCCGTGATCCACGCCACGTCAATACGCCATATCGCATCGCCTGCACGCAGTTCGATACGGCCGCCACTGGAGGCGCCATCCTCAAAGAAACGTACGACGCCTTCATCCTTGCGGGTCTGCAATTGGCCGGCGCCGGTGAAGCGCACCGTCAGTGCCTTCGGCAGCTCACCATGATGGCCGTCCGCGCCCTGCCAGCGGCGGGTGCCGGGGTTGATCTGCAATTGCTGGACGACGCCGGTGCTGATCGCACGGGTGCGGGTGTAACGCAATTCGGCTGCCAAGGCCTTGCCGGCCGAGCGCAGGCGCATGCCATCCATGCCGCCGCTCATCGCCATTGCCGCCATCAAGGCCAGCGCAGCAACCAGTGCCAGTACCAGCACCATCTCCAGCAGTGACATGCCACGCATTGCGCCGCGCCGCGCTGGTACGGCACGCACGGCGGCAAACGGAAGCGGAATACGCGGCGCGACCATCACAGCTTATTCGTAGCGGATATCGGCGTTATAGCTTTCGCCGCCCGGCTGACCGTCGGCGCCCAGACTGATCAGATCAAACGGCCGCCCCTCGCCCGGCACCCGGTACTGCACCGGATTGCCCCACGGATCATTGAACTCGGCCGGTTTGGAATACGGGCCCAGCCAGCCAGCCACACCGGCAGGCTGGGTCGACAGATCCTCCAGTTTGCCCGGCAAACGGCCGGTGTCGAGTTTGTAGTTCTCCACCTTGCTCGCCAGCGTCTGGATCTGGGTCTTGCCCAGGTTGGCCTTGCCACGATCGGCGCCGCCCAGCACGCGACTGCCAACCAAGGTCAGCACTGCACCAATCAGCACGATGACGATGATGATTTCCAACAGGCTCATGCCGGCCTGGCGTGTGCGTGACATGGGTTGTTTCAGGGCTCGCCTCATTTCTTCTTCCTTCTACGAAAACCAGGGGTTAACCGATGGCATTGGTCAGGTCATACAGCGGCACCAGCACCGCGATGATGACCACGCCCACCACCGACGCCAACAACAAGGTGATCACCGGCACCAGCGCCGCCAGCATGCGGTCGATGGCGCGGGCAGTTTCCTGCTCAAAGGTATCGGCGGTTTTGAGCAGCATGCTTTCCAGCGTGCCGGACTCTTCGCCAACCTGGATCATCTGCAGGGCCAGGCGTGGGAAGCGGCCATTGCGCCCCAGCGACGAAGCCAGCCCAGCACCGTTCTTCACTGCCTCGGCGGCTTCACTCACGTCAGCGACCAGTGCGCGGTTGCCGAGCACATTGCGGGCAATACCCAGGCCTGCCAGCAACGGCACGCCATTGCGCAGCAAGGTGCCGAGCGTGCGCGCAAGCCGTGCGCTCTCCAGCTTGGCAACCAATCCGCCAATGATCTGCCGCTTCAACAACCATGTATCAAAGCGCAGACGTAATACCGGGTCGCGTCGCTTGCGTTCCACCCACAACAGCAACAGCGCCGGCACCACGATGAACACCAACCAGCCTTTGCGCACCAGCAGGCCGACTTCCAGCACCACGCGGGTAAACCATGGCAGGGTCACATCCAGGCTCTGGTACATCAGCGAGAACTGCGGCACCACATAGCCAAGCAGGAACAACAAGGCCAAGCCGACCACTACCAGCAGGATGGCCGGATAGATCAGTGCGTTGATGACACGCCCCTTCAATTCCTGGCTGCGCTCCAGATAATCGGCCAGGCGCTGCAGGGTTTCGTGCAGGCTGCCGCCAGCTTCGCCAGCACGCACCATGTTCACGTACAGCCGCGAGAACAGGCCATGTTGGCGCTCCAGCGCCTGCGACAGTGGCGCACCGCTGCGCACGCTGTCGCGTATGTCGGCAATCACCCGTTGCGAGCGCTGGTCTTCCGGCGTCTCCATCAGGATCGACAAGGCCCGGTCCAAGGGCTGCCCGGCGCTCAACAGCGTTGCCAGCTGCTGTGTGAACTGGACCAGGGTGGCGCCGGCAAACGGGCGCTGCCGCCACTGCTTCCAACTACCACCCTCGAACGCAGAGCCAGTCGCCGGCTTGGCTTCCATCGGCAGATGACCCTGCTCCTGCAGGCGCGCGATCACCTCGCCTTCGTTGGCCGCATCCATCTGCCCCTCGAGCAGATCGCCACGCGCATCCAGTGCCTTGTAACGGTAACGCGGCATCAGCAGTGCCGCTCCTGGTGTACGCGATGGCTCATGCGTCCTCCGTCACCCGCAGCACTTCTTCCAGCGTGGTTTCGCCACGCAGTGCCTTGCCAATACCGTCCTCGTACATGGTGCGCATGCCTGCCTTGCGTGCGATCTGTTCGATCTCACCCATGCCGGCCTTGCGCATCACCGCATTGCGCAGCGCATCGTCCATCACCAGAAACTCGACGATGGTGGTGCGGCCGAGATAGCCGGTTGGCGCCTGCGCCGAGGGCTGCGCGCGGTACAGATGGATGTCGCCCTGCGGCTGGAAGCGACGCAGGCCGAAGTGTTCGATTTCTTCGTCCGACGCGCGGTAGCGCAGCGCATGGATCGGCTCCAACCTGCGCACCAGGCGCTGGGCGAGGATGCCGTTGATGGTGGAGGTGAGCAGATAGTCTTCCACGCCCATGTCCAGCAGACGGGTAATGCCGCCGGCAGCGTTGTTGGTATGCAGGGTGGACAGCACCAGGTGGCCGGTGAGCGCGGACTGGATCGCGATGCGCGCGGTCTCCAGATCGCGCATTTCACCGATCATGATGATGTCCGGGTCCTGGCGCACGATGCTGCGCAGGGCGTTGGCGAAATCCAGCCCGATCTGCGGCTTGGCCTGGATCTGGTTGATGCCTTCCAGCTGGTATTCCACCGGGTCTTCGACGGTGATGATCTTGACCTTGTCGGTATTGAGCTGGTTCAACGCGGTGTACAGCGTGGTGGTCTTGCCCGAGCCGGTGGGGCCGGTGACCAGCAGGATGCCGTGCGGCTGCTCCAATACCTTGCGGAACTGTGGGAGGAAATCCTCACTGAAACCCAGCCGCTGGAAATCAAACACCACCGCTTCGCGGTCGAGCAGGCGCATCACCACGCTTTCGCCGTGCGCAGTTGGCATGGTGCTCACGCGCAGGTCCAGTTCCTTGCCCTGTACCCGCAGCATGATGCGACCATCCTGCGGCAGGCGGCGCTCGGCGATGTTGAGCTTGGCCATGATCTTGATACGGCTGATCACCGCCGCGGTCAGGTTGACTGGCGGGCTTTCGCCATCGACCAACACACCATCGACGCGATAGCGCACCTTCAGCCGGTTCTCGAACGGCTCGACGTGGATGTCCGACGCGCGCAGCTCCACTGCCCGCTGGATCAGCAGATTGACCAGACGGATGACCGGCGCTTCGGAGGCGAGATCGCGCAGGTGTTCGATATCGTCAAGTGGCGCAAGCTCGCCATCGGTGGTCTCCAGGATGGTGCCCATCGCGGTACGGCCCTGCCCATACCAGCGCTCGATCAGCTCATCCACTTCGCTGCGCACGCCAACCACCGGCGCCACCTCGCAACCGGTGGCCAAGCGGATCGCTTCGATCGCGTAGCCATCCTGTGGATCGGCCATCCACAGCAGGATGCGGCCACGTTGCTCGCCCAGCGGCAATACCAGGAACTGCTTGAGGAAGCGCAACGGGACCGGCTCGGCGCCTTCCACCAGTTCCGGCGGATGCTCAGGCAGGTCGCGGGCGGCCAGCAGCCGCAGCCCCAATACCTTGGCGCAGACTTCAGCATGGTCGCGCTCGGACGCCAGTCCCAGCCGTGCCAGCAATACCAGCAGGTCGCCGCCGGATTCACGCTGCAGCTGGCGGGCACGCTGCAGGTCAGTCTCTTTCAGCCGGCCCTGCGCCAGCAGTTCGGTGACGATGCGGTCGGCAGGCGATGGCGCAAGTTGGGCGTCGTGGGCTACCGCGTTCACGCAATCCTCCTGTGTTGGCCGAACTTTAGCAGTTCACACCGGCAGGTCGTGCACATGAACCCGCATTGCGGACAAAAAGAACCCCGGCAACGCCGGGGCTCAAAGGTGGCGCAAAAGTCAGAATTACTGACGGGCAACCAGACTGACGCCGCTGTAGGCGCCCGCCCCGACCAGGGTGACGTAGTAGGTGCCGGCTTGCGGCTGGTTGAAGCGCACCGTTTCGCTGTTACCGCTGCGGGTCGATTTGGCGTCGAATTCGCTGCTGCTCGCCACCGCTTCGTAGCGGACATACACCGAAACATCGCCGCTGCCGCCGTAGGTCATGAAGGTCAGCACCTTGCCGGCCTCGGCCTGGAAGCTGTAGACCGTTTCGCTGCCACTGCTGCCGGCAACGCCGGTCACGGCGACCTTGTTGACCAAGGGTGTCGCGTCCGGACCGCATTGCTCCACGTTGGGATCACACGGCGGCGTGGTGGCCTTTACCAGTGCGGCGTTGATGTTGAGGATGCCGGCACCGATCGGAGTGCTGGCCGGGATCGTCACTGGGAACGGCGTGGCAGTCGTCTTCAACAGGTCACGCATCTGGTTCAGGGTCAGCGGCGTGTCCACCACGCTCTGCACCATTGCCACCGCCGCGGCCACATGCGGCGATGCCATCGAGGTACCGCCCATGCCGCCAAGGATCCAGTTGCTCGGTTCCGGCCCCTTCTCACCGCCGTTCATCACCTGCCAGATGTAGCCGTTCGGGTTGCCGTCGACCGAACCGCCGCCGCCCGGTGCCGACAGATCCACGCGTGCGCCGTAGTTGGAGTAGTAGGCGCGCGCACCGGTGATGCCGGTAGCACCGACACTGATCACGTTGTTGCAGGAAGACATGGTGTAGCTGGCGGCGTTGGCATTATCGTTACCTGCCGCGACCACAACGATGGCGCCCTTGCTGTTGGCCAGATCGATGGCTTCCTGGTACTCGGTTGGGCAGGTCGCGGGCGATACGCTGCCCAGGCTCATGTTGATGACTTCGGCAGGATTGGTGTTGAGCGGCAGCCCCGGCACCTCGCCGCCTGCGGCCCAGACAATGCCGTCGGCGATATCACTGCCGAAGCCGCCGCAGGAACCCAGCACGCGTATCGGCATCACTTTGGCTTTGTAGGCGAGGCCGGCCAGACCACGGCCGTTGTTGGTCTCCTGGGCGACGGTACCGGAGACGTGACTGCCGTGCCAGGAACTGACGTCGGCCGCATGCGAGCCGCCGGTTGCCCAGCCGGTGCAGTAGTTGGCCTCCACCCAGTCACCGATATCCCAACCGCCGGCGACACGCCCGTCGCTGTCGCGGCGCGATACGCGCTTGTCGCTGATCATGTCGTAGCCGGGAATGACGTTGTTCTGCAGGTCCGGATTGCCCTGGGTGATGCCGGTATCGATCACCGCCACCACCACGCCTTCGCCCTGCGACAGATCCCAGGCCTGCGGTGCTCGCACACCGGTGCTGGGATTGAAGAAATTCCACTGGTACTGGGCATAGTTGGGGTCGGTCGGAACCATTGCTGGGGCGACATCCACCATGCGCTGGTACATGCGATCGATATCAGCACGTTCCACGGCCGGATTGGCCTTGAGCTCACGGACGAAGTTCGCCGCTTCCTGCGCGTTGAGTGCACGCGAGGTCTTGACCACGCTCCAGCCCGGCGCGCCCATGCGCCGCAACAACGTGGCCTGGACCGCAGGCTCAGCGGCAACGCGCGACGTCCTGGCCACGGCACGATCCAGGCCGGCGCGCGACGCCGCTGCGCCAAGGCCACGGTTGAGCGTCGCCGCATCACGCAATTCGCTGCTGCCGGCGCGGTACTTCACCACGAACCGATAGCCACCACTGCTGTCCACCGTGGACGAACTCAAGCCTATTGCCTTCGCGGGTCCAATTTCTGCAGCAGATGCGGCTGGCACGCCGATCGAAGCCATCAGTACGGCACCGGCAATCGCCAAACCAAGCTGGGTCTTCTTCTTCATGTCGGATCTCTCGTCTTGATAGAACAGGGATGGAACTCAACGCTGCATCGCTTTGCCGTCCTGGCCCGCAACAGCCGCACTGCGGGGGCAGCACGGCTACTGGCGATGAACCTGGAAGCCCCCGCCGCAGCAGGCGGGGGCAAGACCAAACCGCTTACCAGCCGAAGCCGGCACCGACGCCGACCGAGCTGTCGTCGCTGGTGAATGCACCACCAAAGGTGACGGTGGCGCGATCACTGATGGCGCGCTGGTAGCCAACGGACAGCGCCGATTCGCCCCCTTGGTAGCCGACACCTACGCCGACCCGGTTCTGCGTGCGTACGCCCGCAGCACTGGTAGCCATGTTCAACATGGCCGCACTCATCGCGCCTTGACGATCCAGACGACGGTCGACGTGGCGCAGACGCTTGTCGATATCGCCCCGGAAGATGTCGAAGCTGTCAGCCATGCTGCTGAACTTGGTGTCGGTATAGGTATTGGCCGCGGTGATGCCGCTATCCAGCTGCGCCTTGTTGACCGCATCGGTGGCCTGCGTGCCTGCGGCAACGTTGGTGACCTGCCGCTCATGCCCGCTACTACCGACCGAAACCGTGTTGGCACGGTCAGCAATCGACCCTTGGCCCAATGCGACGGCACCGGTTGCAGTGACGCTGGAACCCTGGCCAATCGCCGTGCCCGAGGCAACGCTGACGGTGGCACTTTCACCCACCGCCACCGCATTGGTGGCCGCCGCAGCGATGCTGGTATTGGCACCCACCGCGGTGCTGCCATCGGCGTTGACGCGGGAATTGCTGCCGATCGCGGTGTCGTTCGGGCCATGCGCATAGCTGTTATTGCCAATGGCACTACCCGCTACGTTGTTGGCTTTGGCTTGCTCGCCCAGCGCTACGCCAGCGCTCGCAACCGGTGCAGCAGTCTCTGCTCGCGTGCCATTGCCATTGCCATTGCCATTGCCATGACCGTTTCCGTTTCCGTTTCCGTTTCCATTGCCATGCCCGTTCCCGTTCCCGTTGCTGGCAATGCGGTTGTTGAGGGAAGTCACCTGGCCATCAAGCGCCGACAACGCCGCACCCACATTGTTGTAGCTGGCCCCCTGGATGACATAGGTCGGGGCAACGAACATGCCCTGCATGCCGACGCCGGCACCGCCACCGAGGAAGCTGGCCATGTTGCCCAGCGACTGGAACAACTGTCCGCCGTTGATGGCCTGCATGCTGCCCGCAGCAATCGCACCAGCAGCCACGTTATCCAACGTGGTGCCCTGCACGCCCGCCAGGGTCAGCTTGTCGCGGCTGGCATCGTCGTAGGTCACCGCATTGGCGGTGACGCCCTCGATGCTGCCGATGCGACCATCAATGTCGGTAACGCGGGTTTCCACCGCACCGACGCGTTGGTTGGTGACATGCAGCTGGCCGCCGGTCACCGCATCGCTGCTGCCTTCGGCGATACGCCCAGCACCGACATTGACGATGCGACGGGTTGCCGGTCCATTGGTCCCGTTGCCACCGCCCACCGACACCACATTGGCTTCCACCGCGCGCGAGCCTGCGCCCAATGCCACCGAGTTGGCACCAGAGACGCCGGCACCTGCACCGATAGCAACGCTGTTGACACCGTTGCTGGCAAACGCGCCGTAGCCGATGGCGACACCGTTGACTGCGGTGATCGAGGTCTGCCGGCCGAGTGCGGTGCTGTTGCTGGCCTTCGCTGCGGCATCCGCACCCACCGCCGTTGCCCCATTCGCACTGGCGGTGCTGGAAGCGCCCAGCGCGGTACTGCGCTCGGCACTGGCAAGTGCAGCCGAGCCCGAAGCGAGCGCATTGGTACCACTGGCGGTAGCTACGCCATCGCCGGTCGCCCGGAAGTACTTGTTGGTTTCCCCGGCAACGCCTGCCACGGCATCCAGCTGCGACTTGTTGACCGCATCGGTTGCCTCGGTACCAGCAGCGACGTTGGTGATCTGACGCTCTGCGCCTACATCGCCAACCGACACCGCGTTGTCGCGACTGGCAACCGAACCGGCACCCAAGGCCACCGCGTTCTCACCACTGGCCTCACTGCCCATGCCAACCGCGGTGGTGCGTTGGCCAACTGCCCAGGCATTGGCACCAACTGCAGTTGCATCATCGCCAAACGCCCAGCTGCCGCTGCCAATGGCTACCGCATTGGTCGCGCCGATGCCGAAGAAGCCAAAGCCGGTCTCGGCACCATCACCAATCGCCAGACTACCCTCGCCAAGAGCTGAGGCATTGCGACCGACCGCAACGTTGCCGTCTTCATACGCGGCTGCGTTGTAGCCGACCGCGGTGGTGCCCACACCTTCGGCATAGCTCTGCGAGCCGGTCGCGGTGCTGTAGTTGCCCAGTGCATTGGCCACCGCACCGCTGGCGGTGGACTGATCGCCCTTGGCGTAGGCACCAACGCCGGTTGCCGTTGCCGCAAAGCCTTCGGCATTGGCACTGGCGCCGAGCGCGGTACCGCCAACACCCGCGCTGGTGGCACCGGTCTGCACCGGCTCACCGCCCACGTTGATCAGCGGATCACCATTCGCATCCACCGCATTGCCGCCCACCGCCACCGCACCCGGCCCCATCGCCTGCGCGTTCTGGCCGAACGCAGCTGCGTTCTGGCCGCTGGCCAAGGCATTCATGCCGACGGCGGTGGCACCATCAGCCACCGCATTGGCACCGCTGCCGAAGGCCGATGCACCATTGCCGATGGCGTTGGTCGCTTCGCCGGAGGCCGTTGCGTTGTCACCTTCGGCATAGGCACCTGCATCACTATCAGCACTGCCGGTGGCCTTGAAGTACTTGGCCGTGGTCTGCCCTTCCGCGGCTACCGCGGCCACTTCATCGAGCTGATCCTTGTTGACCGCATCGGTGCCCTCGGTACCGGCGGCAACATTGGTGATCTGCCGTTCGGCACCTGCATCACCCACCGACACCGTGTTGTCGCGGGCGGCGATCGAACCCGCACCCAGCGCCACCGAGTTGGTGGCACCGGCTTCGGCACCGGTACCAATCGCCGTGCTCTGCTGACCGAAGGCCCAGGCATTGGCGCCTACCGCGGTTGCATCGTCACCGAAGGCCCAGCTGCCGCTGCCGATCGCGACGGCATTGCTTGCACCGATACCGAACAAGCCGAAACCCGTCTCGGCACCATCACCAATCGCCAGGCTGCCCTCACCCAATGCTGACGCATTGCGGCCGACGGCAACATTACCGTCCTCATAAGCGGCCGCGTTGTAGCCGACGGCGGTGGTGCCTGCACCTTCCGCATACGACTGCGAACCGGTGGCGGTACTGAAGTCGCCAACCGCATTGGCAACCGCACCATTGGCAGTGGACTGATCACCCTGCGCCCACGCACCGACACCAGTTGCGGTGGCGGCAAAGCCTGCGGCATTGGCACTGGCACCGAGCGCGGTGCCACCGACAACGGCACTGGTGGCACCGGTCTGCACCGGCTCGCCATTGGAGGTGATCAACGGATCACCGTTTTCGTCTACAGCGTTACCACCCACCGCCACCGCGCCCGGCCCGGTGGCCTGTGCGTTATGACCGAAGGCCGCTGCGTTCTGACCGCTGGCTACTGCATTCATGCCGATTGCTGCCGCACCGCTGGCCAAGGCATAGGCGCCGTTGCCGATCACGATGGCGCTTTCACCGCTGGCCACGCTGTTGCTGCCCAGTGCGATTGCGTTGTCACCGTCGACCAGGTTGGCGAAGCCGAATGCACTGCTGTTGGCACCGTCCACCTGGTTGAAATTACCGAACGCCGAGCTGTTGCTGCCGTTGGCAGTATTCACGTAGCCGACGGCGCTGGAGTAATCACCGGCGGCAACGTTGTAGCTGCCCACCGCCGTACTTTGCGCACCGGAGGCCTCGGAGCCAACGCCAGCGGCGGTTGCGCCGTCACCGCTGGCGACCGCGTCGTCACTGCCGTCGGCCGCGCCGTTTGCCTTGAAGTAGCGCCCGGCCAGCAATGCACCTTCGGCTGCGGTATTGAGCTGATCCAGATTGACCGCGTCAGTGCCTTCGGTACCCGCAGCCACATTGGTGATCTGCCGCTCGGCACCCACATCGCCCACTGACACCGTGTTGTCGCGGCCGGCTATCGAGCCTGCGCCCAGCGCCACCGAATTGGTGGACCCTGCTTCGGCGCCGGTACCGATGGCGGTGCTCTGCTGACCGAACGCCCAGGCATTGGCACCAACTGCGGTTGCATCATCACCAAAGGCCCAGCTGCCGCTGCCGATGGCCACGGCATTGGTCGCGCCGATGCCGAACAAACCAAAGCCGGTTTCGGCACCATCACCGATCGCCAGACTGCCTTCACCCAGGGCCGAAGCATTGCGACCGACGGCGACGTTGCCGTCTTCATACGCAGCTGCGTTGTAACCAACTGCCGTGGTGCCAACGCCTTCGGCGTAGCTCTGCGAACCGGTCGCGGTGCTGTAGTTGCCCAGTGCATTGGCCACCGCACCGCTGGCGGTGGACTGATCGCCCTTGGCATAAGCACCAACACCGGTTGCGGTGGCGGCAAAGCCCTCGGCATTGGCACTGGCACCCAGCGCGGTGCCGCCGACACCGGCACTGGTGGCACCGGTCTGCACCGGCGCACCGCCCACGTTGATCAGCGGATCACCATTCGCGTCCACCGCATTGCCACCCACCGCCACCGCACCCGGACCCATCGCCTGCGCGTTCTGGCCAAACGCGGCTGCGTTCTGGCCGCTGGCCAAGGCATTCATGCCGACCGCGGTCGCGCCATCAGCCACGGCATTGGCGCCGCTGCCGAAGGCCGATGCGCCATTGCCAATCGCATTGGTGGCTTCACCGGCGGCCGTGGCGTTGTCGCCCTCTGCATAGGCGCCGGCATCACTGTCGGCGCTGCCGGTGGCAGTGAAGTACTTGCTGGTGTTTCCAGCCACGGCAGCCACTTCATCCAGCTGGTTCTTGTTGACCGCATCAGTACCTTCGGTACCCGCGGCGACATTGGTGATCTGGCGCTCGCTGCCTACATCACCCACCGACACGCTGTTCTCACGATCGGCCCAGGAGTTGGCACCGATGGCGACACTGTTGACCGCTTCGGCCACCGCGCTCTGGCCCAGTGCGGTGGAGTTGTCCGCATCGGCCCAGCTGTTGAAACCAATCGCAGTTGCGTATTCACCCAAGGCCCAGGCGCCATTGCCGAATGCCGCAGCGCCGGTGCCCGAGGCCTCGGTGCTGATCAAGCCGCCGTAAGTGGTACCGCCAACGGCGGTCGACTCCTCACCCGATGCAATCGCCGATTCACCCACTGCCGTGGTGCTGGCGCCGGATGCCTCTGCAGCCAGACCCATGGCAACGCCGTAATCACCAGTGGCCTGCGCGCCATACCCCACCGCCGAGGCGAGGTCTCCGGAGGCAACGGCATAGCTGCCAACCGCCGTGGTGCCACGGCCACTGGCCTCGGCACGGAAGCCGCTGGCCAGTGCCTGCTGACCGGACGCGACCGCCTGCGCACCCTGCGCCGTAGCAAATGCGCCCGAGGCCTCTGCACCCGCACCCACGGCGCTGCTGCTGTCGCCACTGGCGACACTCCCGGAGCCAATCGCAACTGCATCGTCTGCATCAGCCAAGGCGCCATCGCCGATCACCACGCTGCCGTCACCGCTGGCGACACTATTGCTGCCCAAGGCGATTGCATTGGCACCATCGACCAGATTGGCCATGCCGAACGCACTGCTGTTCTCGCCATCCACCTGGTTGAAGTTACCTACCGCCGAGCTGTTCATGCCATTGGCGGTGTTCACGTAACCAACGGCGCTGGAGTAATCACCAGCAGCGACGTTGTAGCTGCCGACCGCCGTGCTCTGCACACCGCTGGCCAGCGAACCCACACCGGCGGCGGTTGCACCATCGCCGCTTGCCACCGCGTCGTCACTGCCATCGGCTGCGCCGTTGGCCTTGAAGTAGCGCGCAGTCAACTCCGCGCCATCAGCGACGGCAGTGAGCTGGTCGACATTGACCGCATCGCTGCCTTCGGTACCTGCAGCAACATTGGTGATCTGCCGCTCGGCGCCTTCGGCACCAACCGACACGCTGTTGGCACGATCCGCCAGCGAGTTCGCGCCCAAGGCAACACTGTTGGTGGCGGTCGCGATGGTGGTGGCGTTTGCGCCCAGCGCGGTGCTGTCCGCGCCCAGGCTGGTGCTGTAGAAGCCAACTGCCGTGCTGTTGGCGCCGCTGGCCCAGCTCTCCGCGCCCAGCGCGCTGGCGTTGTCGCCAGCTGCGTAGGCGAAGTAGCCGACAGCGGTACTTTCTGCACCTGCGGCTTCGCTCAATGCGCCTGATGCCAGCGCGTAATCTCCGGAGGCAATTGCGCCAGCCCCCAGCGCCGTGGACGCTTCGCCACTGGCCTGGGTATCAACGAAGAAGCCAAGCCCCGGAATGAGGTCGATCGGGCCACCGACTGCGACGCTGCTGGTGCCCGACGCCGCACTCTGGCTGCCCACCGACGTACTGTAATCACCGGTTGCATTGGCCACCGCACCAAATGCGGAGGACTGCGCGCCCTGCGCAAAGGCGCCAAGACCGGCGGCGGTGGCGGCGAAGCCTTCCGCGCTGGCGCTGGCACCAAGGGCGGTACCGCCGAGACCGGCGCTGGTCGCACCCGTCGTTACCGGCTGCCCACCAAAGGTGATCAAGGGATTGCCATCGGCGTCCACTGCATTGCCGCCCACGGCGACTGCTGCCGGACCGGTGGCCTCAGCGTTCTTGCCAAACGCGGCACTGTTCTGGCCCGTGGCCAAAGCGTTCATGCCGACTGCGGTTGCACCGTTGGCGACAGCATTGGCACCGCTGCCATAGGCCGATGCGCCATTGCCGATCGCATTGCTGGCTTCACCCGCCGCCGTAGCCGCGTCGCCTTCTGCATAGGCACCGGCATCACTGTCGGCGCTGCCGCTAGCCTTGAAGTATTTGCTGGTGTTGTCAGCAACCGCTGCGACTTCATCCAACTGCGATTTGTTCACCGCGTCGGTGTCTTCGGTGCCGGCAGCAACATTGGTGATCTGCCGTTCGCTGCCCACATCACCCACCGACACGCTGTTCTCGCGATCGGCCCAGGAATTGGCACCGATGGCGACGCTGTTGACCGCTGCCGCCGTGGCGCTCTGGCCAAGCGCGGTGGAGTTGTCAGCATCGGCCCAGCTATTGAAGCCAATCGCGGTGGCGTACTCGCCGATCGCCCACGCGCCATTGCCGAATGCCGACGCGCCGGTGCCCGACGCTTCGGTGCTGATGAAGCCACCGAAAGTGGTGCCGCCAACCGCAGTGGATTCTTCGCCTGAAGCGATCGCCGATTCACCTACCGCCGTGGTGCTGGTCGCCGAGGCGGAAGCACCCAGACCCATCGCAACGCCGTAGTCGCCGCTGGCATCCGCGCCGTAACCCACGGCCGAAGCGAGGTCTCCGGAGGCTGAGCTATAGGCACCAAGCGCGGTGGTGCCGCGACCACTGGCATCGGCGCGGAAACCATTGCCCGTTGCCTGCTGCCCGGAGGCGAGCGCTTGGCTACCCTGCGCGGTTGCGTAAGCACCCGTGGCTTCCGCCGCGCTGCCAACCGCAGTGCTGCCCAGCTCACTGGCAACACTGCCGGAGCCGACCGCAGTGGAATCATCAGCTGCCGCGTAGGCACCATCACCGATCACCACACTGCCGTCTCCACTGGCGATGCTGTTGCTACCCAGCGCAATCGCGTTGGCACCATCGACAAGATTCCCGGAGCCGAAGGCACTGCTGTTGGCGCCATCGACCTGGTTGAAATTGCCAACTGCCGAACTGCCCTCGCCGTTGGCCGTGTTCACGTAGCCAACCGCGCTGGAGTAGTCGCCGGCGGCCACGTTGTAGCTGCCCACTGCAGTGCTTTCCACGCCGCTTGCCAGCGAGCCGACGCCCGCAGCCATCGCACCTTCACCACTGGCCACCGCATCATCGCTGCCATCGGCAGCGCCATTGGCCTTGAAGTAGCGGCCAGCCAACAGCGCGCCGTCTGCAGCCGCATTGAGTTGATCGAGGTTTACCGCATCGGTACCGGCAGTTCCGGCGGCGACATTGCTGATCTGACGTTCGTTTCCAGCCGAGCCTACCGACACCGTGTTCGCGCGATCGGCGATGGAGCCGGCGCCCAACGCGACACTGCCTGCGGCCGAAGCCACGGTGCCCGCACCAATGGCAACCGCGTTGGCGCCCGAGGCATCTGCACTGTTGGCGATGGCGCAATCCACCAAGGTGGCACTGCCCACTACCAGACATTGCGCGTTACCACCCACTTCCACCGACTGTGCCTGTACCGGCGTTACCCAGGCACCTGCTCCTAGACCCAACGCAACGGCAACCGACAAGGCTTGCAGGCGCAACCCGGCGCTATGCCGCTCATCCATGACCACACCGGCCGAGCTGGACGATGCCAACTCCGACGCCACCACCAACTGCCCCAATGCCTTGTTCCATACCTTGCGGTAGATCCGGTTCATCGCTGCTGCTCCTCAAGTGGACGGGTTTTTTCGCTTGCAGAAAACCCCATCGCTGGACTGGTGTGCCCAACGATCCCCCTGTGGTGTTGTGGTCCCGGTCCCGGTACAGCTGGGCACGTGAGGCTCACGCCTGTCGCGGTCTACCCCCTTGTTCCATACCTGTCGGGTGACTACGGGATGGATGGAGTCTTAATCGACGATTCATGATTCGTCAAATATTTGGCTTAAGAATCCGTTCTGTGAGGAACTCCTCAAATCTCTCAATTTGATGAGATCTTCAAAAAAATTACTTCTGAAACAGTTGCCTAGTCGCGACTGCCCGCAGAGGCATCCATTTCAGCCACCCAAAAGATGAAGGCGTTAATGTTCCTTCAGGCCTTGGGCTGCGGGCTTCTAGCTGATTTCACCGCGCCCGCGAAACAAATGGATTCATCTTCCTTAAAAGTGGCAAACAGTTGCATTGCAACAAGGCAAGTTGCGCCAGCAGCTGCCTGCAATAGGGCAACTGGATTTCACCAAGACGTCAGGTTGCCGGCGGACTTTGCCTACGGAGGCTTGAGGTGCTCATCGCAGACTGAGCGCGGATGGGAGGGCTGCGGTCACATAGGCGATGGCCCCCTCAAACCGTGGAATGCCAGCCCTTGCGGCGCTTCCAATCCATCCGCTTGTGAAGCGCTCCGCGCTCCTGCTTTCGGGTACGGCCGAGCCGCTGGATACGAATCGAGCCCCAACAACGCAAAAGCCCGCAGGCGTCAGCCTGCGGGCTTGTTCAAACGTCAATGGACGACGGTGCACTCCAGGCAGCTTCGCCTGTTCAGCCGCACCACACTCGTGCGTTGCGGAACATACGCAGCCACGGCGAATCTTCACCCCAGCTGCCCGGTGCCCAACTCAGGTTGACCGTGCGCGGGGTGCGTTCCGGGTGCGGCATCAGGATGGTGACGCGGCCATCGCTGGTGGTCAGGCCGGTGATGCCGTCCGGCGAGCCGTTTGGATTCAGCGGGTACTGGGTGGCCACGCGGCCATCACCGTCGACGTAACGCAGCGCGATGCTGGCGGCTGCCTGATCCACCGCGCTGTCGAACTCGGCACGGCCTTCGCCATGTGCCACTGCAACCGGCAGGCGCGAGCCGGCCATGCCACGCAGCAGGATCGACGGCGACTCCACAATTTCCAGCAAAGCGGTGCGTGCTTCGAACTGCTCGCCGGCATTGCGCAGGAACTTCGGCCAATGTTCGGCACCCGGAATGATGTCCTTGAGCTGGCTCATCATCTGGCAGCCGTTGCACACGCCCAGCGCGAAGGTATCCGGGCGGGCGAAGAAGGCCGCGAAGGCCTCACGCAGTGCCGGACGTTCGAGGATGGAAGTTGCCCAGCCGCGGCCTGCACCCAGCACGTCGCCGTAGCTGAAACCGCCGCAGGCAGCGATGCCGCGGAAGTCGCTCAGCTGCACGCGGCCTTCGATCAGGTCGCTCATGTGCACGTCGTAGGCGTCGAAACCAACGCGCTCGAAGATGTTGGCCATTTCGATCTGGCCGTTGACGCCCTGCTCGCGCAGGATCGCCACCTTCGGTCGCGTGCCAGTTGCAACGAACGGCGCGGCGACGTCGTCGGCCGGATCGAATGCCAATTTCGGCTTCAGGCCTGGCGCGTTGAAGTTGCGCGCAATCGCACGCTCCTGGTCAGCCGCATCCGGGTTGTCGCGCAGCTTCTGCATGGCGTGGGTCACCGACCACCAGGCATCGAACAATTCTTCCCAGCGCCATTCCACCACGCTGTCGCCGGCCAGTTGCACCCGCACCACCGGTGCGGTGGTCGGGCGGGCAATGCGCTGCGCGCATTCGGTCAGTGCATGGCGTTCGACCAGGTCGGCAAACGCAGCGCGGTCTTCCTTGGCGATCTGCACCACGGCGCCCAGTTCTTCGTTGAACAGGCTCCGGAACGGATCATCGCCCCAGGCATCGAGCACGATGTCCAGGCCCATGCGCGAGGCGAATGCCATTTCGCACAGTGCGGCGAACGCACCGCCGTCGCTGCGGTCGTGGTAGGCCAGCAACAGGCCCGACTCACGTGCATCACGGATCAATTCAAAGAACGCGCGCAGGCGCTGCGGGTCGTCCAGATCCGGCGCTTCACCGGCGAACGCCGGCAACGCGCTGTGATCGGCCTGGGTCTGCGCCAGGATCGAACCGCCCAGACGCTGCTTGCCAGCGCCCAGGCCAATCAACCACAGCTCGCTTTCGGTTTCGCGGTCCAGCAGCGGGGTCAGCTGCTGGCGGGCATCGCTGACCGGCGCGAATGCGGTGATCACCAGCGATACCGGCGACACCGACTTCTCGGCTTGGCCATCGGCCTGCCACTGCGCCTGCATCGACAGCGAGTCCTTGCCCACCGGGATGCTGATATCCAGCTGCGGACACAGCTCCATGCCGACGGCCTTGACTGCGTCGTACAGCAGCGCGTCTTCGCCGTTGTGGCCGCAGGCGGCCATCCAGTTGGCCGACAGCTTGACCGTATCCAGCGCGGTTACCGGTGCGGCGCAAAGGTTGGTGATGGCTTCACCCACCGCCATGCGCGCCGATGCAGCGGCGTTCAACAGTGCCAGCGGCGTGCGCTCACCCAGCGACATGGCTTCGCCGGCATAGGTGTCGAAACCAGCCAGGGTGATCGCCACATCGGCCATCGGCAGCTGCCACGGGCCAATCATCTGCTCACGCGCGGTCAGACCGCCCACGCTGCGGTCACCGATGGTGACCAGGAAGCTCTTCGAAGCGACGGTCGGGTGTGCGAGCACACGCAGGCCAGCGTCATGCAGATCGATGCCGGCAGTCTTCAGCGACGGCCAGCGCGGAGCCGGCGGATGCACGGTATCGCGGTGCATCTTCGGCGCCTTGCCGAACAGCACGTCCATCGGCAGATCGATGGGGGCATCGGCCGGGGTATTGCCCGGGGTCGCGCCATAGGCCACGACCAGGTGTTCTTCGCTGGTTGCAACACCAACGGCCGCGAACGGGCAGCGTTCGCGCGCGCAGATGGCGGCGAACTCGGCCAGACGCTCCTGCGCCACGCCGAGCACATAACGTTCCTGCGACTCGTTGCACCACAGCTCCAGCGGCGACAGCGAGGGATCGTCGGTCGGCACCTTGCCCAGGTCGATCACGCCACCGACGTTGGAGTCGTGCAGCAGTTCCGGAATGGCGTTGGACAGGCCACCGGCGCCGACGTCATGGAAGAATTTGATCGGGTTGTTCGTGCCCATGGCCACGCAACGGTCGATCACTTCCTGGCAGCGGCGTTCCATTTCCGGGTTGTCGCGCTGCACGCTGGCAAAATCGAGGTCTTCGGCGCTTTCGCCCGAGGCCACCGACGAAGCCGCACCGCCGCCCAGACCAATCAACATGGCCGGGCCGCCGAGCACGATCACCGCGTCGCCCGCTTGCAGCTGCAGCTTGTCGACCTGCACGCGGTCAATCGCGCCCAGGCCGCCAGCCAACATGATCGGCTTGTCGTAGGCACGGGTAATGCCGTTTTCCGGCAGCTCGAAGCTGCGGAAATAACCGAGCAGGTTCGGGCGGCCGAATTCGTTGTTGAACGCGGCGCCACCCAGCGGGCCGTCGAGCATGATGTCCAAGGCCGGTGCCATGCGCGGGTTCAGTGCGCGCGGCGCTTCCCACGGCTGCGGCAAGGTCGGGATGCGCAGGTGCGAGACCGAGAAGCCGGTCAGGCCAGCCTTGGGCTTGCCGCCACGGCCGGTCGCACCTTCGTCGCGGATCTCGCCACCGGCGCCGGTCGCGGCACCCGGGAACGGCGCAATCGCGGTCGGGTGGTTATGCGTTTCCACCTTGATCTGGAAGGCGCTGGGCACCACCGCTTCGCTGCGGTACTTGCCGGTGGCCGGGTCCGGGCGATAACGCGCGGCCGGTTCGCCTTCGATCACCGCGGCATTGTCGCTGTACGCGCTGAGCGTGTGCTGCGGGGTCTGCTGGTGGGTGTTCTTGATCATCTTGAACAGCGAGCGCTCCTGCTCGTTGCCATCGATGGTCCAGCTGGCGTTGAAGATCTTGTGTCGGCAATGCTCGGAATTGGCCTGCGCGAACATCATCAGTTCGACGTCGGACGGATCACGGCCGAGTTCGCTGTAACGCTGGCGCAGGTAGTCGATCTCGTCATCGGCCAGGGCCAGGCCGAGGCGCTTGTTGGCGCCCTCCAGGTCACCCAAAGCAATACGCTCAAGAGTGCCGCGGCCAACGTTGTTGAACAGCGCCTGGGCCTGATCGATGCCTTCCAGCAGCGACTGGGTCATCGGATCGTGCAGCAGCTTGGCCAGTGCGGCCTGTTGTGCAGGATCGGACGGCCAGCCGCTCAGGTCGATGCGGGTACCGCGCTCCACGCGCTGGATCGGCAGGCCGGCACCGCGCACCAGCTCGGTGGCCTTGCTCGACCACGGTGACAGCGTGCCCAGGCGCGGCACCACATAGCGCGAGATCGCGCCGTCGGCGCGCTCGGCGGCCTGTGGCTGGCCCTGCAGGATGCGGCCCAGCGTGGTCTGGTCGACCGCGCCGGCATCGGCAGCTTGGGTGAAATAGACGTGCCAGGCACCGGTGATGCGCAGATCGGCGGCAATGGACTGCAGGCGGGATTCAAGACGTTCGCGGCGGAACGGCGAAAGGGCAGCTGCGCCCTCGAGGACGATCATGTCCGGGAGACCATGGTGGGAATCGGCCCGCGATTGTACCGGACTCGGCCGCCCCAAGCCTCAGCATCCCGGCTACCGGAAGTCCTCAGGGATGACGCGGTTCACACCGACAGCCCCAAGAGACGGGTAAACCGCGCCAGCGTTTTGGGCGACGTTATCCTCGATCAGCCGGCAACCGATGCCGGTGCGGCGCCCCATTCCAGGGCCCAAAAACACTCCCCAGGCGGTCCAGGAGCGGGCGCAAGCGCGCCCGTCATGCCGAAGGCATGCCCAGACACGCCCCCCACCCACAAGGAGAACCCCATGAAGGATCATTTCGCAGGCCGTTGCCGGCCCCCGTTCACCCACCGCCGAGGACGGCTGCGCTGGGCCTTGGCGCTGGTAGTGGCGCCCGCCTGCGCCATACCTGCCGCCCAGGCCGCCGACTGCGCGGGCGTCAACCCCTGGCTGGGAACCACGATCTACCAGCCCGGCCAGACCCTGCAGAAAGATGGCGTGCTCTATCGGGTCCGGCAGACCATCTGGAACGCCCCGCCGGACCACCCCGCTGGCCGCCGTTACTACGACAACCTGGGACGCTGCGACGGCGCTGCGCCGGTAGCCAACCAGCCACCGCAGGTCCGTATCACCTCGCCCACCGCGGGTAGCACGTTCAACGCCGGCAACAGCATCACATTGAGCGCCGACGCCACCGACCGCGATGGCAGCGTCCGCAAGGTCGAATTTTTCCGCAACGGCGTGCCGCTGGGCAGCGTCGGCGGCATGCCCTACCGCCTGACCTGGCATAACGCCGCAGCAGGCGACCATCTGCTAACCGCCATCGCCACCGATGACCGCAACGCCAGCACCAGCTCGGCCACGGTCAGCGTGACCGTCAGCGCGGCAGACAAGGACACCACCGCGCCGTCGATCCCGAGCGGGCTCAGCGTGCAGGCACGCACCCCGACCAGCATCGCACTGCATTGGAATGCCTCCAACGACAATCCCGGTGGCAGCGGCATCGCCGGCTATGCGCTGTACCGCGACGGGCAGCAGATCGCCTCGCTCTCCAATACCGGTTACAGCGACACCGCGTTGCAGCCGGCCACCAACTATCGCTACGCGGTGCTTGCCCGTGACAAAGCCGGTAATACCTCGGCACTCAGCGCCGCGGTCAGCACCAGCACGCTACCCGAGGACAACGGCGGCGGCGATCCACCCAATCCCGGCACTCCGGGCGGTCCCGGCGGCCCGAATGACAACGGCAAGCGGGTGATTGGGTACTTCACCCAATGGGGCATCTATGGCCGCAATTACCGGGTAAAGAACATCGACAGCAGTGGCTCGGCGGCGCGCCTGACCCACATCAACTATGCCTTCGGCAATGTCCGCAACAACCGCTGCGAGGTCGGCGTCACCCAGGCCGCCAATTCGGCCACCGGCGCCGGCGGCGATGCCTATGCCGATTACACCCGCAGTTTCGGCGCTGGCGAGAGCGTCAGCGGCGTCGGCGACCGCTGGAACCAGCCGCTGCGCGGCAACTGGAACCAGCTCAAGCAGCTCAAGGCCAAGCATCCGCAGCTGAAGACGCTGATTTCACTGGGCGGCTGGACCTGGTCACGCGGCTTCTCCAGTGCGGCACGCCCGGAGAACCGCCAGGCCTTCGTCGCCTCCTGCATTGATGCCTACATCAAGGGCAACCTGCCGTTCACCGACAATGCCGGCGGCCAGGGTGTTGCTGCAGGCGTGTTCGATGGCATCGACATTGATTGGGAATACCCGGCCGCCTGCGGACTGAGCTGCGGCACGCCGGCCGACCGCGACAACTTCACCGCCCTGCTGGCCGAGTTCCGCCGTCAGCTGGACGCAGTGCGCCCCGGCCTGCTGCTGACCGTGGCGGTCGGTGCCGGCATCGACAAGATCCGCCCGACCGACCCGGCCGCCTACCACCGCCACCTGGATTTCATCAATGTGATGACTTACGACTTCCATGGCGCCTGGGCCGGCACCACCAATCACCACACCGCCCTGTTCCACTCCCCGGCAGATCCTTCAACCGGTGACGCCGCGCTGTACAACAGTAATGACGCCATCGAGGCGTATCTGCAACGTGGTGTGCCTGCCGCCAAATTGAACCTCGGCGTCGGTTTCTACGGCCGCGGTTGGACCAACGTGGCACGCGGCAACAACGGCCTGTACCAGAGCGGCCGGCCAGCAGCAGGCAAGTACGAGGCCGGCATCGAGGACTGGAAGGTGCTGAAGAACCTCGGCTGGCCGGTGTATACCGACCCGCTTGCGCAGGCGACGTGGCTGTATGACGGCAACACCTTCTGGAGCGTGGACACCCCGGAGATGCTTGGCCGCAAGATGGCCTACGTCAAAGCCCAGGGGCTGGGCGGCGCGTTCTTCTGGGAGTTCAGCGGTGACGATGCGCAGGGCACGCTGGTCAACAGCGTCAGCAACGGCCTGAAGTAGGCAGCTGCCAAAAACCACAACGCCCCTCGCGTTGACGGGAGGGGCGTTGTCTGCTCAAGCCTTGCTGCGTATCGCCATCAGCGGCTGCCGCCAGCTTCGATACGGTCCAGCGCGGCCTTCAGCTGTGCTGGCGGCAGGTAGCCGCCGAGCTGGCTGCCATCGGCAGCAAAGATTGCCGGGGTACCGTTGATGCCCAGCTGCTGGCCGAGGTTGTACTGCATGGCAACCGGATTGGTGCAGTTCCTGGACTGCACCGGCTGGCCAGATTTGGCAGCGGTCAGCGCAGCCTTGCGGTCGCTGGCGCACCAGACCGAAATCATGTCGGTGGCGTCCTTGCTGGCCAGGCCCATACGCGGGAAGGCCAGGTATTCCACGGCAATGCCGTTGCGGTTCAGCTCGGCGATGTCCTGGTGCAGCTTGCGGCAGTAGCCGCACTCGATATCCGTGAACACGCTGATGGTGTGCTTGGCATTTGGCGGCGCAAACACGATGCGGTCCGCATGCGGCAGCGTCTGCAGCAGGTTGCGGCGGTAAGCCAGCAAGCCGGGGCTGGTGGCCTGGGCCTTCTTCTCGATGTCATAAGGCGTGCCCTGCAGCAGATAGCGACCGTCATCGGTCACGTACAGCACCTGCCCGGACACCAACACTTCACGGAAACCTGCAAACGGTGCCGCGCCTATGTATTCCGGCTTGAGGTTTGGATCCAGCTCCTTGAGGGCGTCGCGTACCTGCTTTTCAACTGCGGCATCGGCCGGCGAAGCGGCAGCACTGGCAGCGGCTTTGGGTGCTGCGGGCTGTTGCGCGCAGGCGGTAAGGCTGAGCGCGCCAAACAGCGCGGCAATGGCAAATCGGAACATGGCGACCCATCGAAAGAGAACAGCCGGATTCTCGCACACCGCCCGAATCAGTGTGGGAGCGGCGTCAGCCGCGGCGCCTGGAATGCCTGAACACAGCCAGCAACTGCAATCTCATGGTCCTTCTGCTTCGCGGCTCACGCCGCGCCCACAAAACAGCCCCCCTCGCGCCGAGGCGATTCACCCTCGCGGGTGGTGCTTGCGGTGCAGCTTCTGCAGGTGTTCGCGTGCGACCAGGGTGTAGATCTGGGTGGTGGACAGCGAGCTGTGGCCAAGCAGCATCTGCAGCGCGCGCAGGTCGGCGCCGTGGTTGAGCAGATGGGTGGCAAAGCTGTGCCGCAAGCCGTGCGGGCTGATCTTGCCAGGATCAATGCCGGCCACTGCCGCGCTGGCTTTCACCAAGGCCCAGAACTGCTGGCGACTCAACGGGGTACGGTCGACATCGACGAACAGCGGCACCTGCCCCGCCAGCGTCGCTGCAACCGGCTTGCCTCCGGTCAGCGCCGGCCGCGCCGTGGCCAGATAGCGCTCCAGCCAGTACTGCGATTCCTCGCCCAAGGGCACCAGCCGCTCCTTGCTGCCCTTACCGGTCACCCGCAGTACGCCCTGGCGCAGGTTGATCGCATTGGCCGGCAGATTGACCAGCTCGCTGACGCGCAGGCCGGCGGCGTACATCAGCTCCAGCATCGCACGGTCGCGCAGGCCGACCGGGCTTTCCGTGTCTGGCGCTGCCAACAGTGCCTCGACCTGGCTTTCGGCCAAGGCCCTGGGCAGCGAACGTGGCAGCTTGGGCGACTCCAGCAGTGCCGCAGGGTCATCACTCCGTTCGCCACGCTTGAGTGCCTGCGCGAAGAAAGCGCGCAGCACAGACAGCAAGCGGGCATTGCTGCGCGCGGTCCAACCGTGACGCGTGCGCCAGGCCAGATAATCAAACAGACCCGCACGATCAATCCCAGCCAAGCCGTCGCTGGTGCCGTCACGCCAACGCGACAAACCTTCCAGGTCGCGCCGATAACTCTCCAGCGAAGCCCGCGCCAAGCCGTTCTCAGCCCAGATCGCATCCAGGAAACGCTGGATCACACGGTCATCGGCATCACGCAACGGCGGCAGTTGCTGTACCAGTTGGCGGCGTTCGGCGGGGGTCAGGGACGCAGACATCGGCGCAAGGATAAGCCCTGCTTCCACGACTGCCCATGCACGCATACCGGCACAGACCGTATGCTCAGCCCATGAGCACACCCGCCCTTGCCGAAACGCCCCACCCCTCCGCGTTGCTGCTGCGCCGCCTGGCCGCTCTGTTCTACGACCTGTGGCCGGTACTGGCGCTGTGGATGCTGGTGTCGGCACTGTTCACCGTCGGCTACACCGTGGCCGGCCATGCCAGCCGCGACAACATCCACCCCTTCAGCGCACTGCAATGGCTGCTATGGCTGAGCTGCTGGTTGATAGCCGGCCTCTATGCGACCGAGAGCTGGAAGCGCGGCGGGCAGACCCTGGGCATGCGCCCGTGGCGGCTGCGCCTGCAGACCGCTGACGGGCAAGCACCCAGCCGGGCCCTGCTGTGGAAGCGCTATGCACTGGCCACGCTGTCACTGCTGCTGGGCGGACTGGGCTTCATCTGGGCGCTGTTCGACCGCGAGCGCCTGACCCTGCATGACCGCCTGAGCGGCACCCGCCTGCAGAAACTGTAGTGCCGAGCCATGCTCGGCAAAGGGCATTACCAACATTGCCGAAATGTAGTGCCGAGCCATGCTCGGCAGAGGCTCTACCGGTAAAGCCTCTGCCGAGCATGGCTCGGC